>JADKJG010000005.1:0-300000 GCA_016722375.1 Bacteroidota bacterium
CTCTTTCTTTATCTGCGCTGACAGCACAGTAACAGCTTGAGGATACAACCCTTATAGGCAATTAGGCAATGGAACATTCACTCAACAAAACATGCCCGTTCAGGTAAATTCTCTTACAGGTATCATTTCTGTTGCCGGAGGAAGAGACCATTCACTCTTCGTAAATATGATGGCACAGTTTGGAAGCGTGAGGAGTAATCAATTGTTATGGGCAATCAGGCAATAAGCGTAATTACAAGTATAGCTATTCCTGTACAGATAGCTCTCTTACAAACATTATTGCCATTGCAGCAGGAGGTATCACTCTCTTTCTGAAGAAAAATGATGGTACAGTTTGGGCTTGTGGAAATAATAGCTCAGGAGAGTTAGGGAATGGAACAACCACAAGTCAATCCATTCCTGTTCAGGTAAGTTCTCTTACAGGCATCTCCGCCATTGCCGCAAAGGGAGCTGACTGTTTCTCTATTCCTGAAAAAGATGGCAGACACTGCTTGGGCTTGTGGAAATAATGGAGATGGTCAATTGGGGGATGGTTCAAGTACCAGTCAATCTTCTCCTGTTCAGGTAATCTCTCTCCTTAGAATCACTTCTATTGCCACAGGCGGTGGATGGTTTTTCTCTTTTCTTAAGAATGACAGCACCGTTTGGGCATGTGGAAAAAATGATTACGGACAGTTGGGCAATGGGTCAACTACCAATTTTCAATCCCCGTGGAGTTAATTCTCTTACAGGCATTACCTCTATTGCCACAGGATGGAGTCGTTCTGTATTTCTGAAAAAGTGATAGCACAGTTTGGGTTTGTGGACGAAATAGCTCTGGAGAATTGGGTATAGGAACAGCTACTTTAGTCAATCCTCTCCGGGGTACAGTTAAGTTCTCTTTGCAGATGGTGCCATGATTGCTGCTGGTGGGTGGTATTCTTTCCACAAAAATAACGGTACTGTATGGGCGTGTGGGTGGGAGTAACTTCTACGGAGAATTAGGAGATGGAACAACCATTCAAAGAAATAGTAACCCTGTTCTGACAGTAGGTTTAAGTTCGTTGTGTTCTCCGGTATCAGTAATAGAAACATTATAAAGAAGTAACACCATCTCGGTTTACCCCAACCCGACTAACAGCACAATCAATTTTTCTGTTCAAACAAACGTGCAGCTCACAAACGTAACAGGACAAATTGTTGCCAACAAGAAAAACGTAAGCACACTTGACATCCAGTAGAAAACCTGCGGGCGTTTTGCACTTTGCATAACACTCATAGGAGACAAAGGACAAATATTGCAACGCAATGAAATCGTGAAAGAAAAGTAACACGAATAAAACCAGCCCATAACAGCGGCGTGGCGCAAGCGGGGGCTCAGTGCTTCAATTGAAAGTTTTTCGTAAATTTGAACATTGGTGCTTCGTAGGAAGTTTAGCGGTAAAAATCCCCGCCTGCGACAAGCCGCAAAACGTTACACTCGAAGCAAAAGATGGCATGGTTGTAAAATGGGATGCCGAGCAGGGATTGTTTGGGGATATAAATCTTCACAACTCTGTAATGCTTTCCCCGATCCTTTCTATCTTCATCGCTGAATGAAAAAGCATTTCTTACTATTTATTTTCCTCGGTTCACTATTCATAGCTGCCCATGCTCAGCCGGGCCGCGATGAAACACTGGCTGCCAGCTATATGCAAAACGGCGAGTGGGACAAGGCCGCAGAGCTATACCAATCGCTTTGGGAAAAAAGCAATTACGATTTCAAGTTTTATGGCCCTTTGAATAAATGTCTGCTCACATTGAAAAGGTTCGATGCGTTGGAGAAAATCATAAAGCGCGAAATCAAGAAAAATGAAGGAGTGCCACAGTTTGTGGTGGATTTGGGTTATATGTATGCTCAGATTCCCGACATGGCAAAATCTAAAGAGCAGTATGACAAATTGCTTAAAGATTTAAAGCCGACCGAGATGGCCATTCGCAGTCTGGCAACAGCTTTTGAAAGTTACCGGCTCTATGATTATGTGGCGGCTACCTATGAAAGGGGAGGTAAATTAATTCGCAACGAAGTCTATTTCAGTTTTGAGCTAGCAGGAGCCTACATAAACAAGGGCGATGTGCCCAATTCGGTGAAATATCTTCTGTTGAGTTTAGAAGCTATTCCCGGAAGTGATCAGCGGGTGCGCAGTGCTATTCAATCCTCACGCGACGAAACCAAACTGCTCAGCGAAATGGAAGCGCAGTTGTATGCCCGCGTACAAAAGAATCCTGATAACGATACTTATATTGACTTGTTGACCTGGATTTATATTCAAAACAAAGATTTTGAAGGCGCTCTGGTTCAGATGAAAGCCCTTGACCGAAGGAGGAATGAGAATGGTTTTCGGGTGTTGAACGTAGCGCGTATGGCGCAAACCGAAGGAGATTATACCAATGCTGTTGCCGGTTATGAATATGTAGTAAACAAGGGAAAAGAAAACGACCTCTACTTTTCTGCACGTTCGGAATTACTTAATTGCCGGAAGGAGAAAATTGCCAAGAACATTAACTACACACTGGAAGATTTGTTGGCTTTGAAGAGTGATTATTTATCCTTCATCAACGACAATAGGCGAAGTTTCCGTACGGCACAGTCCATGAAAGAACTGGCAGACTTGGAAGGCTTTTATCTGCATGATTTAGATTCAGCGATGGCCTTGTGTCAGGAGATTGTTTCCATGCCGGGCATTATGCCGCAGTTGCGTAATCAAACCAAACTCTCCCTCGGTGATTTCTATTTGATTCAGGGGGATGTCTGGGAATCTACCCTGCTGTACTCACAGGTAGATAAGGATGAAAAAGATTCACCCCTTGGAGAAGAAGCACGCTTTCGAAATGCCAGACTCGCATATTTCAAAGGAGATTTTGAATGGGCACAGACGCAACTGGATGTACTCAAAGCCTCTACCTCCGAACTGATTTCTAACGATGCGATTAATCTTTCGGTGTTTATCATTGATAACCTAGGATTGGACACTATAGAAACACCTATGGAAATGTATGCCCACGCCGAATTGCTGATGTTTCAAAATAAAGATGATGAGGCGATTAAGACCTTGGATTCTATTTTGCTTTTATATCCCGGTCATGTTTTGTTGGATGACATAGAATTCACCAAAGCCAGCATCATGGTGAAGCGGAAAGATTTTGAAAAAGCTGTTCCATTGCTACAAGATATTCTTACCAATTATAAACAAGATTTAAAGGGAGATGATGCCACTTTCCTCTTGGCAAAGATCAATGAAGAACACCTGAACAACAAAGCCAAAGCGGAGGAGCTTTATTTATCTATTATTAATGATTTCAATAGTTCACTGTTGGTGATAGAAGCCAGAAAAAGATACCGGATATTGAGAGGAGATAAAATTGCAGAATAGCGATGATTATTTACAACGTAACCGTAAAAATTGATTTAGGTGTTCATGACCTCTGGCTGAAGTGGATGAAAGAGGAGCATTTAGCGCGGGTGATGGAGACCGGTTGTTTTACGGATGCAAAAATGTTTCGGGTATTGGAAGAAAACACGACGGATGGCATCACTTATGCCATGCAATACTTCGCCAATAATATTACAGACTATTTCGACTATAAAGAGAAGCATGCTATGCGTTTGCAAAAAGAAGGGCTGGATCTGTTTCCCGGAAAATTTACCGCCTTCAGAACTTTGCTTCGCGAAGTTTGATTAGCGTCTTCTTGAAAAATTGTTTTTTATTCTTGTTTCTCTGTTTAGATTCGCATGAAACTAAATCCTATGAAAAAAATAATCCTTGCTGCTGCAGTGGTACTGCTGACGATTGCTTCGTGTTCTAAGAAATCCGGCGCTCCAACCGCCAGCGCTCCCGATGGAGCATCTGTGTTCAGTAAAAACTGTGCCCGCTGTCATGGGGCAGAAGGCGTGAAAGATGAGCGCACACCCAACCTTCAAACTATCGCGATGGACAAAGCCGGTTTGATTAAGGTGATTACCAATGGCAAAAACAAAATGCCTTCGTTTGAAGACAAATTGAGTGCCGCCGAGATTGCTGCCACGGCAGAATTGATTTTAAGTTGGCATAAATAAATTATGATGGAGAAGGACCGCGTAATCGGATTGATGAGCGGAAGTTCATTAGACGGGTTGGATATTGCCTATTGTGAATTTCATCAGGAGGACGGCAACTGGAATTTCAAAATTCTGAAAACGGACGTTATCGTTTATCCCGACGAATGGATTCAGGAGATTAAACACCTGCCGGTGGCCAGTGCTAAAACCCTTTGGCAAACCCATGCCGGATTGGGTAACTATTTCGGCGAACAGGTAAATGTCTTCATCAAAAAATATGCTTTAAAGGGCAAGGTGGATTTTGTGGCCTCCCATGGTCATACTATTTTTCATTTTCCCGAAAAGAGATTCACCACACAGATAGGCGACGGAGCAGCTATTGCCGCCCGTACAAACCTACCTGTGGTTTGCGATTTCCGTTCGGCAGATATTGCCGACGGCGGACAGGGGACTCCGATTGTACCAATTGGTGATCTGCTTCTGTTTAAGAACTATCCCTTTTGTCTAAATATCGGAGGCATTGCCAACATGAGTTGCAAGGTGAACGATTCAATCGTAGCCTTTGATGTTTGCTCAGCCAATCAGGTGATGAATTCGCTGGCCAATCGCTTAGGCAAGGATTTTGACGAGAACGGACAAGCAGCGGCTTCCGGCAACTTGAATGAGGCCCTGCTTGAAAGACTGAATGGGTTGGAGTATTACAAGCAAGCCTATCCTAAATCTTTGGACAACAGTTTCAGTCGTGAAATGATTTTCCCATTGATTGAAGACTTTGATATTTCTACCGAGGATAAACTGAATACCTTTTCAGAGCATGTGGCCCAGCAAGTAGCCGCGCATGTGGCATTGATTGCCCGAAAGGAAAAGGCAAAGTTCGGCAAGGCCGGGAAGATACTAGCCACCGGTGGTGGAGCCTTCAACAAATTCCTGATTGAGCGCATCCGTGATGTGAGCAAAATGGAAGTAGAAGTGCCGAATGATGAACTGGTGAAATACAAAGAAGCCCTGGTCATAGCCTTCATGGGGGCATTGAGAATGAGATACCAAAACAACATTTTAAAAAGTGTTACCGGTGCCACCAAAGATTCGATGGGCGGAGGAGTTTACCGGCCATAGAGAAAAACGACGATTTTATACTTTGACCTTAATGGAGGCCGCGATAAAATATATCAGCGGAATAAAAATCAATAATAATGCCAGAGGCAGAAACCAAAGGGGAAGTCCCTCGGCCTGTCCATTCGCGGTTTGAATGGTCCTGAATAAGATAAATCCAAAAATCAGCACTAAGCTTAGTTTCAAATAGCGAAGCATCCTTGTTGCATTCGTGTATTGTTGTAGGGCATTGTCTTGGGTGATGGCGCTCGGATAATTGAAAATATGTGGAAACCGATTTAACATGGTCATCGCAATAAATAGCACCGTCGCAATCAAAGGTAAAATCAAAATGGTTCCTTTCCCGCCGAAACCATCTACCGTTCCCGCAGCGTTATAGTGACTGGGTATTGTGTCCGGCAACTTGGAATAGGCTGCAATCGTCAATACCCAAATTGCCAATACCGAAAGCCATCCAATGATTTCGAAAATCTTATCCGCCGTTGTAAGTTGTAGTATGATTTTTGGTCTTTCGGTCATTCTAATTCTAATTGCTTCTCTCTATTTTTTGTCAAAAAAATTTTGTGTTCGGCTGTAACTTTTACAATTATTATCCGTATCTTACGTTGAGTAAATAACAGTAAAAAAATGAGTTTCATGCAGCCCGTCAATTTTCCATATTTGGCTCCGACCAAACCATTGGGTGGAAGAGAAAGAGTAGATAAAATACTGGAGCAGATTCCGCTACATCCCGAAGACGCACTTAAACTTTATCATGAGTTAGCGTATGCCAGTTTTGCCGGGATAGATCATGAAGTATGCAAAAAGGCCTGTGATTACTTGATAGAACATGCCAAGGATAAAAACCAGTTGTGTTCCGGTAATTATTTAAAAGCCGAAGTACTGGCAAGCGTGGACCAAAAATTCCACGAGGCGATTCCTTACTATCGGAAAGCAGTGGAACTGGAACCCGATGCCGACACCATTCTGTTAAACTTTGCTTCTTGCTTGGAAAAAGTAGGAAAGCTGGATGAGGCGCTGAAATGCTATCATGAGGTGGAGAAAATTTCTTTGGAGGAAGAAAACGAATCTGATTGGGTATATGTAGAAATGGCAGAGGTTTATTTCAAAAAGGGAGAAAATGAAAATGCTAAAAAGTATTTTCAGAAGGCGTTGGATTTGGAACCCGAGAATACCGAGGCACTTTGTGGTCTGGGTAGAGTGGCTGCCACCGTGGATGATTATGACGGTGCTATGAATTATTTTGAACAAGCCTTGAAATTGCAACCGGAAGATGCCTATATATTCTATTATATAGCTCATACCTGGTCGCTGAGAGATGATTTTTATCGGGCGATGCATTTCTATACCGAAGCTTTGAAAAGAAAACCGGATTTCGCCGAAGTGTATAATAATATCGGTTCCTTGTATTATAACCACGAAGGTGATTTGAAAACTGCTTTGGACAATATGTTAAAGGCACTAGAAATTATCGGAGAACGCGATGAGAAAATTCTTTCAATGGTTTATCTCAATATTTCCAAACTCTACCGCCAAATTTCGGAATATGATTTGGCAGATACCTATAAAACCAAATTCTGGGAGAGTATGGGCTTCCCGGGCAATATGGACGATGCAGGAGAGGATGAAGACGAGGGGGACGAGGCCTTAAATTAGACGGTCCAACTGTTGCCCCTCGAATCCACCTCAAATAAATCTTTGAATCTTGCTGCTAATTTCGAATGCTTCTTTGTCTGCGCTATTATTTTTAAGGATATAGTGCTCCTGTCTGAAAGGGGTTTAGAGCACCTCTAAATTATCTTTTCTACTTGCAGAAAAGATTTATTTACTTTGATAGTTCAAGCCATAGGGTATGAAAAGATTTTACGCGCTTTTTGCGCTGTTGTTATTCACCACGGTCTCATTCTCACAGACTAAATTCCAACCGGGTGAATTAACCGGCGCGGAAGCAAATGCAATCTGGCCCGGAGCCGAACTGGTTTGGGTGAAGCAGGAAAACACGGTGCCTGCCTATATCGGGTTTCGTTCCGGCAGCGAACCAACCCAAGAAGCATTTTTTATCATCCTTAGAAAACTCTATCAGCTACCAGACTCTTATCATTTTGAATTAATCGGAACAGAGACTGATGAACTGGGCTGGATACATAAGCGATTTCAATTAGAGTTGAATAACGTACCGGTGGACAATGGGATATTTATTTTGCATCTGGTCAATGGCAGGGTAAAAAAATATAATGGCTACCTTTTCAAAAACATTAACACCGCCACAAATCCTTCTGTTTCAGAAGCCGGTGCTCTGAGTGCCGCACTCACCCATATTCACGCCACCATTTACAAATGGCAGGTGTCGGAAGAAGAATCTATGCTGAAAATGGAATCCGGTGATTCACAGGCTACTTATTTTCCGAAAGGAGCCTTAGAAATTATTCAATTGGGGGGCAATGAATCCAATGACTTCCGCCTGGCTTGGAAGTTTGACATATATGCGCACGAGCCCATGAGCCGCGACTATGTTTATATAGACGCTCAGAATGGGGAAGTTTTGAATACAATTACTCGCATTCATCATGCCAATACAGCGGGCACTGCATTAACGGTCTATCGAGGTGCAAAAGGTATCGTCGCGGACAGCTACAGCGGCCAATACCGTTTGTATGAAACTACCAGAGGCCAAGGTATTCGTACGCGAAACATGAAGAAGGGAACTAATTATGGAACTGCTGTTGAGTTTTTGGATGCCGATAACTACTGGAATAATATCAACACTAGTCTCGATCAATATGCTGGAGATGCACATTGGGGTGGCGAGATGACTTATGATTTCTATTCTACTATGGGTAGAAACTCGATTAATGGCAGTGGCCTTTTCATTAATTTATATGTGCATTACAGCGCCAATTATGTTAATGCATTTTGGGATGGACAACGAATGACGTTTGGAGATGGAGATGCTACTTATAAACCACTCACATCCTTAGACATTACCGGTCATGAGATTTCTCACGGGCTGACACAATATACGGCAGGGCTTGAATATCAAAACGAATCTGGCGCCTTAAATGAATCCTTCAGTGATATTTTCGGCACGGCGGTTGAATGGTTTGCCGATTCTGCCAAGGCCAACTGGACCATCGGAGAAGATATTGGAACTTCCTTCCGAAGCATGTCGAATCCAAAGGCATATTCAGACCCCAATACCTATACAGGTACTTATTGGTACACCGGAACCGGTGACAATGGAGGCGTGCATACCAATAGCGGAGTGCAAAACCATTGGTATTATATTCTTTCTATGGGCAAGTCAGGAACGAACGATAAAGGAAATGCATACAATGTAATCGGCGTCGGGATGAAAAAAGCCAACCGGATTGCTTGGCGCAATCTGGTGAATTATTTGACCAGTTCTTCCAACTATACCGATGCCCGCTTCTATGCCATTCAGGCCGCTGTGGATTTATATGGTCCTTGCTCACCCGAAGTCGAAGCCACCACAAAAGCATGGTATGCGGTGGGCGTAGGAAATAATTACGTGACGGGAGTACAGGCCGCATTTACTGCTTCTCCCACCACCGGTTGTATCGCTCCAATGACAGTTAAGTTTACCAATACCAGTACGAATTCCGTCACGTATATTTGGGATTTTGGCGATGGCACGACCAGTACAGCTACCAATCCTACCAAAGTATATGCTACTCAGGGATCCTTCACTGTCAAACTTCGTGCCGACGGAGGAAATTGTGGTGTGGACAGTTTGATTCGAGCGAATGCTGTAAACATAAGCAGTACCAATCCGTGCGTTGTAATTATGCCTGCATCAGGGACATATCAAACTCAGACGGCCTGCAATGGAACCATCTATGATAACGGAGGCCCTGCAGGAAACTATTCAGACCAGACCAGCAGCACCATCACTATCTCTCCCACCGGTGCATCGCAGGTAAGAATTCAATTCACTCAGTTCCGTACTGAATCTGGTTATGATTTTATCTACGTTTATAACGGACCAAACACCAACAGCCCTATTATTGGCAGTTATTCGGGAACCACTTTGCCTCCAACCATTACTTCAACCGGCCCTTCAATCACAATTCGCCAGTACTCTGATTTGTATGTGAATGATGCCGGTTTTACTCTAAATTGGACTTGTATTCTCCCCAACACCCCCCCTGTTGCCAACTTTACTTCGGATGTAACCTCCAGTTGTTCGGGCATTATCAATTTTACTGACCTTACTTCCGGTGGTGTATCTTCCTGGCTTTGGAATTTTGGTGATGGAACCACCTCCACTTTAAAGAACCCAACACATCAGTATATCAGCAATGGAACCTTTACTGTTTCCTTAAAAGCCACTAATTCATTTGGCAATAATACGGCAACCAAAACTTCTTACGTTGCCATTACTAAACCGGCGGCACCGGTTGCAAATAATATTTCCCGTTGCGGACCGGGTTCCGCTTCTTTAACTGCCAATGTAACAGCGCCGGTTACCTGGTATGATTCAACCGGAACGGTTGTTTCACAGAGCAATCCCTTTAGTACTCCGGTATTGAATAATACCCGAACATATTGGGTGGAAGACACCTTATCGCAGCCCATTTATAAAGTGGGAGCAGTCAATAATAGTATCGGAAGTGGAGGCAACTTCAATACAGCGGCACGTGCTTTGACTTTCAACGTAATGAAGAATTGCAGATTAGTCAGCGTTTTTGCTTATGCACTAGGTGGAGGATATCGCACCGTACAATATAGAGATCCGGCGGGTGGAGTCATTGCAGAAAGAACGGTTTATTTTCCGGATGGAGGGAACCGGGTGACCGTAGATATAGATTTGATTCCGGGCAGCAATTATGAACTCGGCATCCGCGATACACTGAACTTGTACCGGAACAGTTCCGGGGCAGTCTTTCCCTATACAGATGCTAACGGTATGGTTAAGATAACAGGAAATAATGCTGGCTCTTCGGCCCCTACCTATTATTATTTCTTCTATGACTGGGAAGTGAAAGAGGCAGATTGTATCTCTGAACGCAAACCGGTTACGGTGAGTATTAATCCGGCGGTTTCTGCCTCTATCAGTTCTTCCAGCAATCCTACATGTGCAGCAAACAACGGTACCGCAACTGTCCAAGTGGGAGGTGGCACGCCTTCATTTACTTATCATTGGAGCAATGGACAAACCGGATTGAGCGCTAGCAGCTTAGGTGCAGGTACGGTGACGGTAACGGTCACAGACTCTAAAAGTTGTTCGGCGAGTGCTTCACAAATACTGACACCCTCTTCTGCTCTGCTTGCTTCCGCCACTGGCACAGACGCTACTTGTTTTGGAGCTTCTAACGGAACGATTGCTTTGATCATAACTGGCGGCACACCTCAATACAATTATAGTTGGAGCGGAGGAATCACCACGCAAAACAGAACGGGGCTTGCTCCGGGGACCTATGAAGTAACAGTTACTGATGGCGGAGGATGTAGCGGTACCGCCTCAAGTACAATTGCCCAACCATCGCCGATTACAGCAACTATTATAAAAACTGATGCCAGCTGTAATCAACTTGTGGGAAGTGCAACGGTCAGCAGTTCCGGTGGAACCGGTACGCACACTTATTTATGGAGCAACAACCAGACTACAGCGAGGATTGCAAGTCTGGCAGCTGGAAACTATTCTGTAATTGTTACGGATAGAAATAGCTGTACGGCCTCCGCATCAACGGTTATTAATAATAACGCCAACCTTACATTCACGCATCATTTTGCTCCGGTAACATGTTTCGGGGACACGAATGGAAGTGTCCGTATTCAGGTGACAAATGGCAATGCACCTTTCACTTATTTCTGGAGTAACGGCGAAACCGATTCTGCGTTGACCAATCTTTCTGCCGGCACCTATTATCTGACCATTACTGATGCGGTTCGCTGTGATAAAAAAGACACTATCGTTATAGATCAACCGGACCTACTGAATATCGCCCTGAATATTACCCAGCCCTCCTGCAACGGTGTCAATGATGGACATACCAACATTCAAGTAACCGGGGGTACGCCCAATTACACAATTCTTTGGTCGAATGGTGGCAACAGTACTATAGCAAATCAACTTTCTGAAGGAGGCTATGAAGTGACCGTGACAGATAGCCATCAGTGTCAGGCCACTACCACTTTTCAGATCATTGCACCAAATCCTATAGCGGCAAATCCGGTAGTGCAGAATGTTTCCTGCTTTGGGAACCAAGACGGTACGATTAATTTGAACCCAACCGGAGGCACACCGGAGTATACTTACTTGTGGAGCACTAATGTCACTTCGCCAAATCTTGAATTTGTGAAAGCCGGAAACTATTCTGTTACTATAACAGATGGTAACCATTGCACCGCTTCTGCTATTGTTGCCATCACCGAACCAGTGGAATTACAATTAAATATTGCCATCACGAATGCAACCAACTCGTCAGATGGTGCCATTACGGTTACTGTTTTGAATGGAAACCCGCAGGACTATTACTATCTCTGGAGTAATGGCGCTACCGGTGCTACCATTTCCGGACTGGTACCCGGAGTTTATGGAGTAACGATCACCGATCAAAATGGTTGTGAAAAAACGGTATCTGTTACTATTACTTTGACTACAAGCACCTCAGATATTTCACAGAAAGAATTTTCATTCAGCATTTATCCAAACCCTGTAGGAAACGAAGTAACAATAATGCTCAGCCATTTTGAACCAAATACCTCCATGATGATTAAAGATATTTTGGGCCAGATATTGTTTGAAGAAAAGGTGGCTGGTACTCGAAAGAGATATGACTTATCTACTTTTAGTACAGGCGTTTACTTTATTGAAATCAAACAGGCTGATGTCATTATGATAAAGCAATTAGTGATTACCAGATAATTGTTCATTTTGACGTATTACCCGATGCCATCGCTTGAAGCGATGGCATCGGTGTTTAAAGACTGCCACTTTCCTTATCTTTGCAGGCTGTGGTTAAAATTGGTCATATAGAGTTGCCAGATCGGCCCTTGCTTTTAGCACCGATGGAAGATGTGAGCGATCCGCCTTTCCGTCATCTTTGCAAAAAGTATGGAGCCGACATGCTTTATACTGAATTTATTTCCTCTGATGGACTCATTCGTGATGCGCACAAGAGCGTCAAGAAGCTCGACATCTTCGATGATGAACGACCGGTAGGCATACAAATCTTTGGCGGCGAAGAAGGCCCCATGATGCGCAGTGCTGAAATTGTGGAAGCTGCCCGTCCTGAATTGCTAGACATCAATTATGGCTGTCCGGTCAAGAATGTAGTTTGCCGCAATGCAGGTGCCGGGATTTTAAGGGACATTGATAAAATGATCACCTTGACCGCCGCTGTGGTGAAAGCCACGAAGTTGCCGGTCACGGTGAAAACACGTTTAGGTTGGGACGACAATTCAATTCGTATAGTGGAAGTAGCAGAAAGGTTACAAGATGTGGGTGTTCAGGCGCTGTCTATTCACTGTCGCACTCGCCATCAGCTATACAAAGGCAAGGCTGACTGGAGTTGGATTGCGAAAGTGAAAGAAAATTCACGCTTACATATTCCTGTGTTTGGCAATGGAGATGTAAATACTCCTGAAAAGGCGCTGGAGATGATGAACACCTATGGAGCAGACGGAGTGATGATAGGTCGGGCCGCCATAGGCTATCCGTTCATCTTCCGTGAAATCAAACATTATTTCGCCACCGGTGAATATCGCTCTCCGCCTTCTCTGGAAGAGAGAATGGATGCCTGCAAAACCCACTTGCTAAGAAGCATAGAATGGAAGGGGCAAAAACTGGGTATCCTCGAAATGCGCCGTCACTACGCCCCCTACTTTGCCGGACTTCCGAACGTAAAAACATTCCGTTCTCGCTTGGTTACTTCCGAAGATATGAAAGAGATTCTTGACATTCTTTCTGAAATGGAAACTATTTATTCCAACAACGAAAGTATAGTTGGTTTATCAGCGATGACAAAATTGGCTTACGAAGGGCTAGATGGATAATGAATTCAGCTTCGTATTGTTTCCAAAACGTTTTTTCCAATTTTTTGCAGTTGTTGAATTTCATCCCCAGTCATGTTAGAAATCCGTTGTGCCTCATTTATTTCTCCTTCGCTGTAGTAGGTTCGTTTTGTTAACTTTTGTTGCTAAAATAAACCAGACTAATATAGCCTACCTTGGGGGATGATACTTCTTTAGTACAATGCACACCCCAATGGTGTGCATCCGCTGTTAATATCCTAAACTATGTGACTTAATTTTGCGTCTGTATTACGGAAGGGACGTCGTAATTACCGACCATATCAAATCATTAAATAGTAAGCCATGAAAAACATAGCAATTTTCGCCAGTGGTGCCGGCTCCAATGCCGAAGCCATTATTCAACATTTTAGCAATCATAAAGACATCCGCGTAGCACTGATTGTAACCAATAACGCCTCAGCCGGAGTATTGAAGGTAGCGGCTAAGCACAAAATTATTTCTAGCATTGTGAGCATAAAAGGTTTGCAAAACGAAAAACTAATGCGGGGTATGTTTACCGCCCAGCAGATTGAATTTGTGGTCCTTGCCGGCTTCTTGAAAATGATCCCCGACTATCTTTTAGAAGTGTTTCGCGGACGGATGGTAAATATCCATCCTGCCTTACTGCCCGCTTATGGCGGCAAGGGAATGTATGGGATGAAGGTACATGACCTGGTGATTGCCAACGAGGAGAAAGAATCAGGTATTACGATTCATTATGTGAACGACCGATATGATGAAGGAGAGATTATTCTTCAGAAAACTGTTGACATTGCAAAGAGCGATACTCCGAAAACATTAGCTGAGAAAATCCACAAGCTGGAACATGCTTGGTATCCGAAGACCATCGAAAAGCTATTGTCTTCAGACTATCTACATCAGCCGGTGATGCAATCGGTCATTTAAGTTGGAGGAAGTTTAGATTAAGTTTTCGCTTAATCTCATTCTCCCATTCGCTTTTCAGAATGCTTAAAATGGTATGGTCTCTATCGGTGACCATCGGGTTTCGACCTTTCCATACTTTGATTATGGTTTTTCAGCATTAATTTGGGTAAAAGAGCTTAGAAGCGACTCTTTAGCGAAGCAGCACACTTCTTGTGCTAAGCTGTACACATTTAGCGCTAATCAGCACACATTTAGTGCTATACTGGACAGCTTTTCACTAAATCAGAACACTTCTTGTCTAAAGGCGTACTGATTCTCACAGAATCACGACACTTCTTGCCCGAATCAGCACAGCTTTTCGCAAAAGCAGTACTGATTCGCTTGCAATGTGTGCTGATTTGCTGACGATGTGCGCTACTTTAGAAAAAAGTCGTTTTCTCAGTTCCAACAACGTCGAATTGTACAATCTTCTGTCAGATTAGCAGGACAAAGACGGTTTTCTACACTTTTCGTATCAACTCTTCGCCTTGGTTGAACGTGTCTTTTTTATAGGGTGTTATTTTAAAGTGCGGATTATGAATTGGTTAATTGAAGTAAGGCACCTCATCATGTGAAACGGCTTCCTTCTGTTGCCAATAAGCCATTGTTACCACATGGCCATCGCTTGTACGTAGCAGCCTTCCATAAATAGCATTCATAACATTGAAGGCAGGGTTGGTGACATAAACGCTAAAAGTAGAAGGCGGTGGAGGGGTTTCCACAACCGGTGCGACTTCTCCTTCCACTACAGGTTTTACCACCGGTGCAGGTGCTTTGGGCGGAGGTGTAGGGGCAGTAATCACTGCATATCCGTTGCCTTCCAATAGCAATTTTAAAAATTCTACACGCTCCGGCTGGCAGTTTTTTTCTACCACTGCACACCGAACTCCGTCAATATCCTCAAACAGATGATTTTGATTGATTGCCATATATCAGTTGTTGGTTGTGAGTTGATCGTTTTTAGAATTTCGCCGCATATTGAAAGATGACATCAAATGTTCGGCTCACAAAGCCGAGTATTAATATCCCCCCGACACAAATACAGACCGCGGCTAAAGCGGTTGTGGACAGATTGATTTTCCCCAATGGCTCACTGTTTTCATCTACAAACATGGCGCGTATAATTCGCAAATAGTAATAAAGAGAAACGATGAGGTTGAGTGAAGCGATGATAATGAGCCACCACATACCAGTTTGCGCACCGGTAGTGAGCAGAAATAATTTTCCAAAGAATCCTGCCGTGGGTGGAATGCCAGCGAGCGAGAAAAGCGCGAGCGACATGATGAGCGCCAGCGTGGGATTGGAAGCGTATAATCCTTTGTAATCATTCACGGTTTCCTTTCCTGTTTTGGACGAAATAATGGAGATGATGGCAAAAGCTGCCAGATTGGTAAACACATAGATTAGAACGAAGTAGATGACACTCGCCACACCAATTTGTGATGCGGAGGAAATAGCAATCAGCAAATACCCCACTTGAGCGATTGAAGAAAAAGCAAAGAAACGTTTGAGGTTCTGCTGGCGAATGGCCGCCAAATTTCCGATAGTGATGGTGATGGCTGATGAAACAGCCAGCACGTAAAACCAGGTGAGCGCCATAGGCGCAAACGCCGTATATAAAACTGAAATCAATGCAAATGCCATAGCCCCTTTAGATACTACGGATAAATAAGCCGTTACCGCTATCGGTGAACCTTCATATACATCTGCAGTCCAGAGGTGGAAGGGAACTATAGAAAGTTTAAACGCGAAGCCGGTAAAAAAAAGTATGAATCCCAGTGCCTGCAATTGGCTCCCGTGCAGCATCGCTGATATTTCAGAAAATTGAAGGCTACCAGTAGTTCCGTAAAGCATGGAAATGCCAAACAGAAGTATCGCCGATGAGAAGGCGCTGCTCATAATCATCTTCATCGCCGCCTCGCCTGAAACTTTCTTTTCTAAATCAAAATTGCAGAGCGCTGCTAAGGGAATGGTAGAAAGCTCCAGTCCCAGATAGAACATGAGCAAGTTGTTACTACTCAACATAAAGAAGAAGCCCATCAGGCTAGAAACCAACAACATAAAAAACTCCGGTAGGTGTTTGTGATTTTTCAGCCAGTCATAGCTAAAAAGAGAAATTAGCAACACCGCTAGATTCAAAATATTCTTCTCTATAGCCAACAGAGGCGAAGTGCGGAACATCCCCCCGAATATTTCTATAGACTCGTTTCCAAAAAAGCCTAAGGCAAGATTCAGTAAGAGTAGCAAGTTGGTGAGCCGGATAACGAATACATTGCCTGCCCTTCCGTCAATTTTCAAAAACAACAAAAGGAAAAGAATGAGCGCGAGCGATAGCTCAAATTTCATGGCGAGTATCATCTGTAATGCTTCCATATTAAAAACCTACTCTGCTTAATTGTTCCATAATCTGCTGTGACCCACCGTCCACCAATTGTTGCAATAAAAACGGAGCCACGCCAATCACCACAATCCCAGCAATCAGAATAATTGCTGCTAATTTTTCATTCCAGGCCCCTCCCCAACCCTCCCCCAAGGGGAGGGAGAATGGGTCGCTCGGCTGTTCAAGTCCTCCCCCTCGGGGGGGATTTAGGAGGGGCTGTCCCCAAAATACTTTACCTATTGCCCTCAAAATATAAACTGCCGTCACCACAATACTCGCACATGCCGCAATGGTTGCCAAGCGATACCACATATCTGTATTTTGCCAACTTCCTATAAACACCGTCATCTCTGCCGGGAAAGCGCTAAAGCCCGGCAAACCCAGCGAACACAAACCTGCGATAAAAAATACGGTGCCTATAAAAGGTGTAACCTTCAGCAAACCGCCCATCTGTGCCACCATGCGTGTGTGTGTGCGCTCATACAACATGCCTATGGCAGCGAAGAATAGAGCCGTCATTAAACCGTGACTCACCATCTGCATCACTGCACCGATGATAGCGGTTTTGGTCAGCATACCGATACCCAGCAACACAAACCCGCAATGACTCACGGAGGAATATGCATTGATATACTTCAAATCCTTCTGCATCATCGTAGCAAAGGCACCATACAAAATAGCAATGGAAGCGAGCAAGATAATCACGCCTTGATACTCGTGTGCTGCTTCGGGCATCAGGTATGTTGCTACGCGCAAACAACCATAGCCGCCCAACTTCATCGAAATGCCCGCGAGGAACATTGAGGCTGCCGTAGGTGCACTGCTGTGTCCGTCCGGCACCCAGGTATGGAACGGAAACAGTGCTCCGAATACGCCAAAGCCGAGAAATAGCAAGGGGAAAAATTTGTGTTGCACTTCTACAGGAATGTGCGATTTGGATAGCGCAACTAAATCAAAAGAAGGAGAACCATTGTAGAAGAATATTGCAAGCAGACCCACAAACACCAGCGCACTACCACCCATCAGCATCAACGCCAACTTATTTGCACTGTATTCCTTGCGCCCACTGCCCCAAATCGCTATCAACAAAAACTTCGGTATCACGGCTACCTCCAAGAAGAAAAACATCAAAAACAAATCGAGCGAAACAAAAAAACCATAAGCTCCTGCGGCAAGAAACATCAGTAGAAAGAAATACTCCTTCGTCATCTTTTCCACCTTCCAACTCACCAGCACTCCTGCCAACACAACTAAAGAAGTTAAGGCAATCATTGCTACGGAAATGCCATCCACACCCACATAGTATTGGATATTAAAAGCCGAAAACCACACCGCGCGCTGCTCAAACAAGAACTGAGAATCTGCTCCTGCGTTGCGTGCATTCACATACGCCAAAGTCAGCCAGCCTACCAAGGCCAACTGCAACAGCGAACCGAGCAGGGCTACAACGCGCACTTGCTTTGCATCGCGGCAGGTAAGGATTACCAGCGAGGTTAGGATAGGAAGAAGGATTAAGAGAGATAAGTTCATTTCAAATTATTTTTATCAACTAGAAGTCATTGCGAAAACGA
Source organism: Bacteroidota bacterium (assembly GCA_016722375.1). Taxonomy (NCBI): domain Bacteria; kingdom Pseudomonadati; phylum Bacteroidota; species Bacteroidota bacterium. The sequence goes on from JADKJG010000005.1 coordinate 18,083, forward strand.
TTCTGCTAAATATTATGCCAGTGTCGTTTGAAGCAACTTTCCACTTTGTATTTACTAAACATCCACGCACAAAAAGGATTTCCACTACAATCGCTACCATTCATTCCGGCAACAAGTCTCTAATGCGCCTAACAAATGACAAATACAACTCCTCGTGCTTATTCAAAAATGGTTTAATTGCTTTTTTTAATTTATCTAAATCAACCGAATACCTTCTTTCTACAGTTTGAACTAGAAATGATCCCACATCAAGATTCAAAATCTCACTGAAAATTTTGTTCTCGCTTAAATAAGTAAAATGCTCTTCCACAATTTGATTTAAAGCTTTTGAGTCTTTTGTTTTGTCTTTTAGTCCGGACCAATCGTTTACGTCTTTACCCCCACTGTCATTATGGGCAAAGCAAGTTTTAAATTCCTTTTTTATAAAAATCGCCTCCATTAAGCAGCCATATGGTAGAACGGCTAACTGCTCTGCTATACTGACAATTGGTTTGTTTGGGTCTTCTCCTACTGGTATCAAAGGAACGGTTTCACCATCATACTCTCTCCAAGAATGACTAGATGGATAAATATTAATTTCCTTAGTCGTCCCCATAACTTTAAAATGTTCGAGGTTTAGTTCACGAGCAATAAAATGTCCAAGTTCGTGGAAGAAAACCGTTCTTACTGCTGGATGAATTTCTGACATAGGGCAACTACTCCATTTTATAAACACAAACACTACCACCATCGCAATCGCTCCTGACAAAAACTAAATATCATAAACTTGTCTTTTTGCTATTTTCTTTCTCATCTTGAAATCACAAATTGTGACTTCAAGTTTTGTATTTGAGGCCGCAAATTGCGGCCTCAAGATTTATAATGCCCTTGCTCCAAAGGTATCACCCTGACTCATATCTCCTGTATCAAATCCTTTTTTAAACCACCTCATCCGCTGCTCAGAGGTGCCATGTGTAAAAGCATCCGGCACCACATATCCCTGTGCCTGCTTTTGCAACCTATCGTCGCCGATAGCATTGGCTGCATTTAGTGCCTCTTCAATATCACCTTCCTCCAAAATATTTTTCATCTGTTGTGCATGATGTGCCCAAACTCCGGCAAAAAAATCAGCTTGTAACTCAAGCCTCACCGAAAGTTTATTGAATTCTTCCTCACTCATTCGCCCCCGCGCTTGGTTTACCTCATCCGAAATGCCTAACAGATTCTGAATATGGTGTCCATTCTCATGAGCCACCACGTATGCCATAGCAAAATCACCGGGCGCATTGAAGCGGTTTTTCAATTCATCATAAAAACTGAGATCAATATACATTTTATGATCGGCGGGACAATAAAAAGGCCCCATAGAAGATGAAGCATTGCCACAGCCAGACTCAACCGCATCGCGAAACAAAACCAATTTAGGCTCTTCATATTTCTTGCCTTGTGCTTCAAAGAGTTGGTGCCAAACATCCTCGTTATCAGCCAATACCACTTTTACAAAGGCTGTAGCTTCATCGTCTGCAGGACTATTAGGAGAGGCCGTTTGCTCCTGAGGTGCCTGGCCGGCATTAAACGCCTGTAGAAGTTCCATTGGGTTTTTGCCCAACAATAGCCCAATTACAATAATCACGACAGCTCCTATACCGCCAAAGGCAATACCTTTTTTGCCGCCACTTCCGCGAACATCTTCTACATTGTCACTTTCACGTCTTCCCCTCCATTGCATAAGATTGATTTAAGAGATCAATAATTATTTCGCGTAAACTCAATTATCATTTTATATAACCACAAACACCACTACCATTGCAATCACCCACACCAAAAACCAAATGGCATAGGCATATACCTTTCCGCTTTGCCACACATAAAAACAACACGGATGTCATTACGAGAAGCACCTTGCGTTTCACTTCCTAATTTTCACATGATTTTTACTTATAACGGTAAAGGCTCCTTGCAATTCAACTTCGTGTTCTCTTATTGTCTGAACTACAATTCTTGCTTTTTCTTTTGGTTTCATTCCGCTCAAGCGCACTAAAATTATTCCGCTATGTAATTGTTTGAGGCGGTAAACCAACTCTCCGAAATCTTTATCATAAGCAATTAGTACGTCGTTTCGCTCATTGGAAATTTTCAAAACCTCTTCATCGGCAAGGCCGGGGTGTTCTTCTTTAATGTAAAACACATCGTATCCACTGTTCCTCAATAGTTCAACAATAGGCGCATCCAAACCTTCATCGGCTACAAACCTCATATCAGGCAGCAATAGGGTAAATAGTATCCGCCTTCAAATTTTGTGCTGCAAACGCCAGCGATGCGCGTATTGCAGCTTCACTTATATGCGGGTGTGCTTCTAAAATGTCTTCTATGGTTTCACCTTCACTCAACTTTTCAAGAATCAATTCAACTGTAATTCTTGTTCCTTTAATCACTGGTTTACCCAACATTACCTTTGGGTCGCTGGTTATATAGTCTTGCGTTTTCATAATTACATTTTTTCGTTCAAAGATAATTCGATTTCAATTCAAAAACACAAACACCACTACCATTGCAATCACCCCCACCAAAAACCAAATGGCATAGGCTTGTACCTTTCCGCTTTGCCACATACTCAACTCCTCGGACCCATCCTGTGCAAACATACTACCCGCATCTACCAGACCGTTCACTACATTCCTATCTATCCACGCAGCGGGTCTGCCAATCAAGTTAAAGATGATACGCTTGGTTACAAACAAATATACCTCATCAATATAGAATTTATGGTAGGCTCCCTCATACAAACGTCGCATTGCCCCGGCCATACGCGTCGGTAAAGTACTCTCATTTTTATACATCGCTAGCGCAATTAATATTCCAATCAAGCCAAACGCAACCGGTGCAATCGCCAATGATAAGTGAAACTCGCTGTGCAATGCCTCGCCATTACTGCTTACAAATTCACCAAACGGAACAAAGCCCGCAATAATTGCCAAGACACCTAAAAAATCATCAACGGCAACTTCATCGTAAACGGCGCTTCGTCGTGCACCTCGCCCTCCGTCCTCTCCGAAGGAGAGGGGACCTTCCAAAAAACAGAAAAATAAAGCCGGAACATATAGAAAGCAGTCAGCCCCGCAGTCAGCAGCGCTACGCCATAAATTAACTTATTGGAATGAAAAGCAGCAGTGAGGATTTCTCCTTTGCCAAAGAAACCGCTGAACGGTGGCACACCGGCAATTGCCAAACATGCAATCAAAAACGTAAGGTGTGTTACGGGCATTTTTTTTCGTAGTCCGCCCATATCCCTCATCTCATTTGAATGGACATAATGAATGACTGTGCCAGCACCCAAAAACAACAGTGCCTTAAAAATAGCATGAGTAAATAGGTGAAACATGGAAGCAGTAAAGCCCAAACCATTTTCTCCTCCATAACCGGAAACGCCTAAAGCAAACATCATGAATCCAATCTGGCTCATGGTAGAATAAGCCAGTATTCGCTTAATATCCGTTTGTGTGCAGGCAATCACGGCAGCAAACAAAGCTGATACCACCCCTACATATCCGACTATTTCCAATGCACCGGGACAGGAGAGTGCAAACACAGGAAACAAACGGGCCACCAAATAAACTCCCGCCACTACCATTGTTGCCGCATGTATCAATGCTGAAACCGGAGTAGGACCTTCCATCGCATCGGGCAGCCAAATGTGCAGCGGAAACATGGCACTCTTTCCCGCACCGCCCATAAACACGAGCAGTAATCCCCACGTCAAAGCAGAAAAGCCAAGAAAAGAAGCAGCAGTCGCAGATTGCAATTGTGGGCTTGCAGTAGTTAATCTTTCAATCAGTGTTTTGAAATCAAGCGTTTCTGCATGAAAAGAAAGAACGAGAATACCAATTAGAAAACCCAAATCGGCAAAGCGGGTAACGATGAATGCTTTTTTCGCAGCAGCCAAAGCAGATGGACGGTCGAAATAAAATCCGATGAGCATGAAGGAAGAGATGCCAACCAGCTCCCAGAAAAAATAAATCTGAAAAATATTGGTGGACAGAACCAAACTCAACATCGAAAAAGTGAATAGGGAGAGGAATGAATAATAAGTGGCGAATCGCTCTTCACCTTTCATATAACCGAGTGAGTAAATATGCACCATCAACGAAATGAAAGAGACCACCACAATCATCATTACTGAAATGGGGTCGAGCAATAAACCCATATCCAGCCCCATCCCTCCCTTCCCCGAAGGGGAAGGAGAAAAATACAGCCAGGTGAATTTGAGTAGCTCAAATTTTTGATATACCCCAGCTACTTTTCCTGAGACAAAAAAATAATTGTAAGCAGTGAACAGCGACAACAATGCGGAACCGGTCAACGAAAGTGTACCGATAATTCCTCCGCTCTTCGCAAAATATTTTTGCCGAACAAACCGAGCAAAAGAAAACTCAATAAAGGGAGAACCGGAATGAGAACAACTGCCCATCCTAAATCCTGCCCGAAGGGAAGGACATTAAGTGTGTCATTTATTTGAAGTATTGTCATTTCAATTTTCGATTTCTCTAATCCCCCTTTGGGGGTTGGGGGCCGACTTTATAGCTTTAACGAATCCGCATCTTCCGCATCAATAGAATCATAATTCCGATAAAGGTTAATGATAATGGCTATGGCAACAGCAGCTTCGGCAGCGGCTATGGCAATAATGAATAGGGTAAAGAACACGCCATCTAATTTTCCACCCCACAAATATTTATTGAAAGCAACGAAGTTGATGTTCACGGCGTTCAACATCAGTTCAATGGCCATTAGCATGGTAATCATGTTTCTGCGAGTCAGGAAACCATATACCCCTATAAAAAACAGAGCGGTTGATATAAAAAGTAAATGCGGTAATCCGATTTCCATAAGCCCTCCTAACCTCTCCGAAAGAGAGGAATTGTTCTAGTTATTTTAATCAAAATTTCAACCTTCATTCTTATAGATTTATAGTCTCCCCCTTCGGAGGAGATTTAGAGGGGGCAATTGCAATTACAATACATCCAATCATGGCAGCCAAAAGCAAGATACTGACTACTTCAAACGGTAGGATAAATCCGCCTTTTCCATAGTTCAGCATTTCGGTGCCAATCTGTTTTACGCTCAATTCAGGCAATGCTTGGTCACTGAAAAACTCATTTTGCTTAATAACCGACCAGAATAAGGCAAAGGCAAACAAACTCGCCAAGCCGGCGAACAGAGTCCTTTTATAAGTTGGTTCTGGCAGGTCGCTTCCTATTTTGTGTGTCAAGAAAATAGAAAATATAATCAGCACCACGATACCTCCGACATAAACGACAATTTGTACTGCCGCAATGAATTCAAAGGATAGCCAGAAAAATAAACCGGCGATGCCCATCATGGAAAATAAAAGATAAATGGCGGAACGGAAAAGCTGGCGCGAAGTGACTGCCAGCCCAGCGCTAATCAATATCAATGCAGATAGAAGATAAAAAACAGCCCCTCCCCAACCCTCCCCGAAAGGGAGAACTTTTAGTGGCTCATTTATTTGTAACAATGTCAAGCTCAATTTGCATTTTATCTTTAAGCCCCTTTGGGGGTTTGGGGGCTGTTATTCCACTCCCTCCATCAATTTAGAACCCGGTTGATTTAAAATTTTAGTCAGCGAGCTCCGATCATAAACACTATGCTCAAAATTCTGCGCCATCTTGATAGCATCTGTTGGGCAGGCGACAATACAAAGATTACACATTGTACACAACTCCAGATGATAAACAAACGTGTCCAGAGCCTTTTTCTTTTTCCCTTCTGGGGTTAGTTCAAATTTGGTGACAATTTTAATTGTCCCATTCGGGCAAGCTAATTCGCAGGCGGTGCATCCGGTGCAACGGTGTTCATTATTTTCATTGTGAATCAGCACTACTTCTCCCCTGAAGCGCTCCGGCAATGTTTGCTTTACCTCCGGATATAGTTGTGTGATAATTTCACTGTGATGTGTAAAATAGTATCCCGTCCGCTTCATGCCGATGAGCAAAGATTTCACTCCATTATAAACTGTCTTTATATAATCAACTATAAACACTTTCAGTATTCCGTTCTTCGGCTAATGTAAAAGAAATAAAGGCCGAATATAAATTATACCCGCTTGAATTGAATTTCTCTTTTAGAAACACCGCTAAATTAGCGGTCCGTCGTTCATTTTTCATATAGGCTTATGGATTCATTTTATTAAACGGCGCATTTATAATGTCAGGTGTTGTTTTCGTCATTACTTCACAAAAAAAAGCAAACTCAGTTCCTCCTTCTTTCGTTTGTTGAAATACGGTTTTAAAATGCCTCTCCTTTCACTAGATATAAATGTAAGTAGAAAATACAAAGGATAGAATGACACCTCCACTTCGATCGCAACAAGCACCCATGTTGCCTGATGTCTTTTCTTCTCATGAAGTTGTGTCTTCAGATTTGAGACACTGCAAAGTCTGAGGAGGAAATTACATTAAATAGCGGTGTTCTGTCAGGTTTGCAAAACGGGTATTGTTGCAGACAACGAAAAGGTAGAAATACGGAATTCAATTTTTTTTGTGGGTTAGCTTTTATTTTTCTGCTCCCCAAAGCCCTCTGTGGTTTTCTCTGGCTTCCCGTTGAAGTTTTACAAACTCCTTTGCAAATTTTACATTGGGAGGAATGGTCAGAATCATAGCATACCCATTTTTCATAAGATCGGCATTAACGAAGGTTCCGTCCTCCAGATACACATAAGAAAGAGTTCTGCCAAAACGGTCTAATGAATCTACATCGCGAACAAGTTTTACACTCTTTCCAGCTAGCATTTTTGTCAGGTAATCTTTCGCTTCCTTGCCGTAATAGCCAATTTCTTTCTTCAATGTTTTTCTTGATTCGGGTGCATCTACCCCAATAAGACGAACTTTTATTCCTTCCTTGGTTCCGTTGTCAGCCCAAAATGTGTCACCATCAACAATTTTTGTAACTGGTAAATAGTCCCTTCGAGTTGTTTGGATTTTCGTCTTGCTTTTTGATTCACAAGAAATATGGAGGGTTGTAATTACTACAACTGCTACGGAAAAGAAAAATTTGGTCATCATCTCTACTGGGGACAGACTGTGCTTACGTCTTTTAAGAAGATAGCTTTAGGCTATCTGGTAAATATAGTGAATTGTCCCATCCCTTCTGTCGTATTTCGCCTCTTTCAATTATTCTCCTCGAACATTAATATAAATAGCTATAACATGTCATTTTTTCCTATTTTTCTGTTAATTAGCTTATTTTCCGCAAATATCCAGACTCATTCTGTCACAGAATGAGGGAAGTCCGTGACGGAATTAGGACAAGTCGCCACGAAATTAGGGAAGTCTGCGGCGGAAATACCTAAGTCCCTCGCAGAAATAGGTAAGTCTGTCATAAGAATAGGGAAGTTTGCGACAGAAATACCTAAACTCAACACGGAAATAGGTAAGTCTGCCGCAGGAATAGGTAAGTCTGTCCCGAAAACAGTCAAGTACGTTGGAAAAAAATAGAGGGCCGTAGGAAATTTCGGCAGGGTTTCGGAAATTTTGTCTGTCGAAGATGTTTCAACAACAACAATCGGGCCCACATTCCTTGCCTTCGAGGGAGGGTTCGCCAAGTTCTATTTCGAATTCGGTGGCGGCGCGAATGTTATCAATCATCACATCAAAATGAAGGGAGTCCGACAAACCGTTGTGGCTATCGGGGTGGAGCGAAATGGATTGGGCGGCTCCACATTCCAGTCCTTCGAGGCAGTTTTGCAAAGCGGGCAAAATACGCGAGGAGCCGTGGAGGTAGCGAACAGGTTGGTTGTTGCGGTTGTCTTCGAGGATGTCGCCCCGGCCGTTCTTCATCACATAGCGCAGGGAGACGATGGTGTTGGCAGCTATTTTCATTGTTCAGGATTTTAAGCTCGCCGCTTTGCCGGATACAAAAACTTTCTCCACTTTAATATCCCCCTCATAAACCTTCATAGAAGGTTGGCCAGCTTTGAGGCTCACGGTGCCGAAGCCGGATTCGGAAGAAAGGAAGCTGGTAAAGTCGCCCACCTTAGAATCTACATACAAAGTCTTTTCTACGGCATCGTAGCGCACACCAGTAAGTGCCTGTAAATATCCGTAGCTGGACAAAGCACGGGCATACCAATGTCCACATTCATATTCATTGAAGGGGTTACGGATTTTCCCATCATACCGGTTGCGCGAGGCACGGAGAATGTCCATGCCTTCTTGCACATGGCTCATCATCATCAGGTGCGAAGCTACTTGGTGTTCGATACCGGTCCATACTTCATCGCTATAAACAAAAGGAAGGGAGAGTTTTCCTCCCTTGGGCCAGGAGCACAAAAGCAGTCCGCCTTCATCGCCGAGTGCATAAGCGGGGCGCTGCGGATTGGCATGTTCGCTCAGGTTTTCTTTCAGATTGTATTTATGAATGGCGCGCAGATGGCTACTGATTTTGGAAGCATCAATCGTGTCTTGCAATCCGCTCATGCCGGCTATCCAAGAGCCCAACACCCCATCGGACAGGCAACCGGTACCGTATTGATATTTCGGCCCTTCCTTCTTTAATAAATCAACGGCTTCGTCAGAATACTTTCCCCCAAAGGATTGCACCTTGGTGGGATCTTCGGCGTTCAAACCGGTCCATTGAATTTTCTGTATGAAATATTCTCCGTCGAACAAATCTGTTTCCATCCTCTTCTTTCCGTTCGCGGAAAGCGATTCATATTCCGAAACATCTTTGCCCAGATGTTTGCTCATAGCAGCAATCGCGTTCAAGGCGCCCACATAGAAACTAGTGTGCATGCCATCCGGTCCCCAGAATTCAATATCATAAGTGTTGTGATGCGGTTCTTCAATCACCCCTTTTTTGCGCGGGTCCCAGGTGCGGATGCAATAGTCCATGCTCTTCTTCACCAGCGGATACATTTTTTTCATCCATTCGTTGTCGCCGCTGATGCGCCATTCGCGATAGACTTTCATGATGCCGCCGAGTTGTCCGTCGGCAGCGGAATGAAATTCATGATTGGAGGGCTGTATCGGCAAGCGCGCACGGAAGGTCTGGTGGCCTTCTTCGCTTTGACTTTCGCAAAACTCTGTGGCGCGCAAACTTCTTTCGAGTGCCGGAAATAAATGTGGAATAGCCTGTGCATAGTTCCACACGTGCGTGCAGGAACCATGACAGCAACCCTCAGAATCTCCGCAGCCTTCAAAGCTCCACAGACGGCCATCATACTGGCGCATCACCGTGGGCGATTTTAATATAGTAAGGTTCGCAGCGACTACTTCCAACACTTCGGGTGGTAAGGAACTGGCATAAAAAGCATCTTTAAACAAGGAAGATTTTTTTCTCAACTCTGCATATTGTTGTTTCCAGTAGGAAGCTACTTCTTCCACCGATGCAAACTTGCTGCTGTACCAAGGCTTGTAATACTTGCCCTCGAAATCTTTGTCGTATTTATCTAAGTCCATATCGCCCGGCGAATTGCAACAGCCGCTTTCGGGATTGCAGTTTTCTTTCCGCGTCCCCATCTTTCCAAACGACATTTCAGAGTCGGGTGTGTACCAGGCAAACATCATGCGAACAATCTTTTCTCCACCGGGTGCCAGTTGAAAAGGAACATAGAGCGAAGCACCGGGTGCCTCTTTCTCTGTCGGTGCAACGGATTTCACCTCCCCGTTTTTGATAGCGTTCCAGGCCATAGTCAAGGGGTCCCACCAACCGCCTCGAAACCAACAGTGGTCAACCACCGTAGCAGCGTCATCGGTAAAAACCGCGAGGTCAGACCGTAAAGGTTTTTCTTTAACACCGGCTTCGGTCAAAATAAAACCGTTGGGATAAGACCGGATGGAATCGCTTCCTTTATCTGTACTCAGAAAGTTTCTTGAATTGAAAGAGAAAACTGCCTTCACCGTTTTTGTTCCGTTATTGACAAACTTATATTCCATACCGCCCACCGGTAGGCTAGAGTTATCATCATCCGCCGGAATAAAAGGACTCCATCCCGTCACCTGCACTTTCAAAGGCAAATCTTCATCGCTCAAATCCAGATGGCCGAATGGAAATCGTGCATGAAAAGAAGCAGAATGAAAACGCGGCAGCCCGGTTATAGAACCGGCGGCACCATTGCCAGCATCTTTCTGTCCAAATTTCTTCCAATCCGGTACCGGGCCTTCGAGTAGTTTAGCGCCGTTGGTGATTCCCTTCAAAGAAATAGCCGCGAACATGCCCGGTTCATTAAATATGTCGGGCCGGTTTTGAATGGATACATGAGAATACGCACCCGTCCCTTCCATGCAGAACATACCAGCACCCAGTCCGCCAATAGGGAAAGCAACACGGTTTAGATATTCACCGCTATAGACACCATTGTATTTCCGTTTACCGGATTTGATTTCTTTGGTGGGCTTTTGGGAGGTAACCCTGTTTTCCTGAGGTGTTTCAGCCAAAACAACGGAAGGAATCAAGGACAAGGCAGCACCGCTAATGCCCAGATTCTTTATAAAGGAACGACGACTCAATCTATTTTCCATCCTCTTTTTTGGAACTAAGGTATTTGAAATTTTGGGTTGTGCGAAATTATTGGTTTATGATAAAATGCACTTCCCGTTCAGGAGCGCAGCAACTCATCTATTGCCAATCGAACATTTTCAAAGTGGAAAGCATCCAGTTCGGCTTTCATCTTCGCTTCAATCTTATCGTTGCATAAATTGCCGAGACTTCCTTCATGGGTATGGTTCAATTTTGAATTAAAAGAGAATTCGCCCGATTCGATTTTCTCGCCCACCTGCTTATAGGCATCGCGAAAGGGCATTCCTTTATTCACTAATTCATTGACAGCTTCTACGCTGAAGAGGTATTGATACTTTTCATCTTTCAGAATATCAGGCCGCACTGATATGTTAGAAACCATCAGATACATCATCCGCAGGCAGTCTTTTAAATGTTGAATGGCCGGAAAGAGATGCTCTTTGAGCAATTGTAAATCGCGATGATATCCAGAAGGGAGGTTGGTGGTCATCATCATAATTTCATTAGGCAGGGCTTTGATGCGGTTGCAGTGAGCACGAATCAGCTCCAACACATCCGGATTCTTCTTATGTGGCATGATGCTGGAACCGGTAGTGAGTTCGCTGTTAAATGAAATGAAATCAAAATTCTGATTGACATACAGACAGGCATCCATCGCCATTCTGGATAAGGTGTCAGCGATATTCGCCATAGCCATAGCGGTCACCCGTTCCGCTTTCCCTCGCCCCATTTGAGCATATACTACATTGTGATTCAAATCTTCAAAGCCCAGCAAACGAGTTGTCAGTGAACGATTGATAGGAAAGGAAGAACCGTATCCGGCAGCAGAGCCCAGTGGGTTTTTATTGATGACCTGATAAGCCGCTCGCAGGAGGGTGATATCGTCCACCAGGCTTTCGGCATAAGCCCCAAACCATAAACCGAAAGAGGAAGGCATAGCCAGTTGCAAATGTGTGTAGCCCGGCAACAGGATGTCTTTATACTTATTGCTTTCTTCTATCAGCAATTGAAACAAATGAAATACCTCGGCAGTGATTTCTTCCATTTCATGCCGCAGATAAAGTTTGATGTCGAGCAATACCTGGTCATTGCGACTTCGGGCAGCATGGATCATCTTCCCCGAATCTCCCAGTTCTTTTGTAAGCAGAAATTCTACCTGCGAATGAACGTCTTCTACTCCTTCATCAATTATGAAAGAGCCACCGGTTGTAGTGGGATAGATATTTTTCAATTCTTTGACTATTGCAGCTTCAGCTTCTTTACTAATGATTCCAACAGAGCCTAGCATCATAACATGAGCAATGGAACCAAGAATATCATAGGAAGCCAACAGGGAATCAAAATCCCTATCCCGTCCAACGGTAAATGATTCCACCATTTGTGAAGTGGAAGTGTTCTTTTTAGACCATAGTTTCATGAGTATCTGTTTTAAAAAATTACACCATCCAGCAACCGGATATAATCCCGTATTCCGGTTTTAATTTCTTCTACAAAAATGAATTCGTTGGCCGTATGACTTCTGGCGCTATCACCGGGGCCGCATTTCAATGTTGGGAAATTCATCAATGCGCTATCACTAGTCGTCGGTGACCCGTAACAGCTTTTGCCCATAGCGACACCGGCCTTTACAAGAGGATGATTTATGTCAATACTGCTTGCCCTCAGGCGGAGACTGCGGGGGGTGATTTCGCTCTGCAGATGCTCTTGTATTGTTTGAAAAATCTCTTCGTGCGTATAGCCATCCGGCACTCTTACGTCTATTACAAATCTACATTCAGAAGGAACTATGTTATGCGCCTTGTTCTCTGTATTGATTACGGTGACCGACATTTTCACATCTCCCAGCCATTCCGAAACTCTGGGAAACCGATAGGTGCTTATCCAGTGAATATCGCGCATCGCTTTGAGTATCGCACTATCTCCCTCCTCTCTTGCTGCATGTCCGGACCTGCCTTTCGCCACGGCATCAAGAACCAGCAATCCTTTTTCAGCTACGGCTAAGTTCATTTGAGTCGGTTCGCCAACAATAGCAACATCTATAGCAGGCAACAAAGGCAGCGTGGCCTCTACTCCATTCTTGCCGCTAATTTCTTCTTCTGCAGTTATAGCTATGACCAGATTGTATTTTAGATTTTGTAGCGAATAGTAATGAAGGAAAGCAGCCATCAAGCTCACTACACATCCACCGGCATCATTGCTTCCCAGGCCATATAGTTTTCCCTCTTCAACAACAGCCTCAAATGGGTTACGGGTGTACTGAGCATTTGGCTTCACCGTATCATGATGAGAGTTCAGTAAAATACTGGGCTTGGAAGAATCAAAATACTTATTCAAAACCCAGAAGTTATTCAGATGGCGATGTGCTTTCAATCCTTTTTGTTCAAAGAAAGCAAGGAGCATATCCGCCGTTCTATTTTCTTCTTTTGAAAAAGACGGAATAGCTATAAGTTGCTTTAGCAAGGCGATGGCCTCATCATGTAGCTTTTCTTCTACCGGCATCATTCCTTAATTAAAGTTCCTGAAGGTGATTGGGAAATATTGCGCAACAAGTCTTCCGCATCGCCGATTATTACTTCTCGAACACCAGACGCAATAGCGGAAAAGGCATTATCAATTTTAGGTAAGATACCTTCGGATATCTTTTTACTGTTTAATAGTTCCAGATGAATTTCTCTGGTAATCAAAGGGACAACAGAATTTTCATTTTGAATGTCATCTAAAACCCCCTTCTTTTCAAAACAATAAACCAGTCGAACTTCATACTGCCTTGACATCGCTACCGCTATGGAAGAGGCAATGGTATCGGCGTTTGTATTTAATAGCTGTCCATTGCCGTCATGGGTAATTGGGGCAGCCACGATGGTCATTTTTTCTTTAAGCAGCTGGTCAATCAATTGATTATTCACCTCATCTATATCTCCAACAAAACCATAGTCTATCGTTGGATGAATTCTTTTGTGTGCTTTGATCAGGTTACCATCTGACCCTGAAAGTCCAATGGCATTGCATCCATAAGCCTGCAAGGTTGCTACGATACTCTTATTTATATAGCCGCCATAAACCATTATGATAACCTTCAACGTTTCTGCATCCGTAATTCTTCGGCCATCAATAATCTGTTGAGGAATATTCAATTGCTCCGCCATGCTCGTAGCAAGTTTGCCTCCTCCATGTATCAGAATTTTGGGCTCCTGAATCAAGGCAAAATCTTTTAAAAACTTTAAAAGCCGAACTTCATCATCAATAACAGTTCCTCCCACCTTTATGACAAACAACTTTTGCATGCTCTATGTTTGTTTAAGAAGTTCCGCCATTACGGCCTGTGCCGCCCAAACCCTGTTGGATGCCTGTTGAGTAACAATGCTGTGTGAACTATCTAATACTTCATCGCTTAATTCCAGATTTCTTCTTACCGGGAGACAATGCATGACTTTAGCGTTGCGGGTGTGTTTTAGTTTTTCTAATGTCAACATCCAAGACGAATCAGTACACAAAATTTTGCCATAGTCTTGATAGGAACTCCAGTTCTTTACGTAAACATAGTCGGCATCTTTCAGCGCTTCATCCTGATGATAGTTGATTGCCGCACCACTTGTAAACTGTTCTGACAATTCATACCCCTCCGGATGAGTAATGATAAATTCAGATTCCCCCCACCTATTCATCCACTCCGAAAATGAATTGGCAACACACTGAGGCAGCGGTTTGATATGTGGAGCCCAGGTCAGTACTATTTTTGGCTTACGCTTTTCAGAGAACGTTTCCTTTATTGTAACGATGTCTGTCAGACTTTGCAGCGGGTGTAACGTCGCGCTTTCTAAACTCAGAACCGGTACCCCGCAATAACGGACAAACTGTTGGATGATTCTTTCACTATAATCTTCTTTCTTGTCTTGAAGAGCGGGGAAAGTTCGGATACACAGAATGTCGAAGTAAGAGCCCAATACAGGTGCTGCATCCTTTATATGCTCTACCGTCGTGCCATTCATAACAGACTCCTCCATAAACTCCATGGACCATCCGTCCTTATCTAGGTTAAGAATAATCGCTTCCATTCCCAGATTTTGGGCGGCCAACTGCGTACTGATGCGGGTTCTCATACTTGGATTTAGGAACAGCAATCCGAGCTTCTTGTTCGAACCAAGTTGTTTATCCTTAAACGGATTTCGTTTATAATCCAAAGCATTTTCTATCAGAGCATTTATATTGCTCACATCGTTAACAGATATAAAATTGTTCACGGCCTATTTGCTTCAGCGTTATTTAATGTTTCTGTTACTTCATTCAATGCATGAAGGAATTCATTTGTTTGAGTCCGACCTATAGCCAGAGAAGGCAAGAGACGCACTACATTTGGTTTTGCCTCACCGGTAAACACGTGATGTTTCGTCAAAAGATTTTTCCTAAGGCCCTTAAGTTCATCCGACACATCGAAACCAATCATTAATCCCCTTCCACGAATATTTTTTATACCCTTTGTTTGCCGTAGCTGGCTCATCAAATATTCGCCTTCCAGCGTGGCTGCTAATAGCAGATTTTCCTTTTCTATAATTTCAAGTACGGCTAAAGCCGCGGCGCAGGCAAGATGGTTCCCTCCAAAAGTAGTTCCCAGCATACCATGCCGTGCTTTGATCTTCGGAGCTATTAGCAACCCGCCTATTGGAAAGCCGTTGCCCATCCCTTTTGCCATCGTATAAATGTCGGCATTTACTCCTGCGAAATCATGAGAGAAAAACTTTCCGGTCCGGCCATATCCGCATTGAACACTGTCTGCAATATACAAGGCTCCAGACGCATCACAGAGTTTCCGGAGAAGTTGCAGAAAAGAATTTTCTGCAACATTAATGCCTCCTACTCCTTGAATCCCTTCTATAATGACCGATGAAATACTATCTCCGTTTTCACGAAAACATTTTTCGAGCGCTTCTGCATCGTTGAAGGGAAGGAAAATAACATGCTCCGTCTGGTTGACGGGAGCAATAATCGAAGGATTGTCGGTTGCAGCAACTGCAAGCGACGTCCTACCATGAAAGCCTTTTGAAAAAGCAACGATCTTCTTTCTTCCATTATGAAAAGAAGCAAGTTTCAGCGCATTCTCGTTTGCCTCTGCGCCACTATTGCAAAGAAAAAGCTGGTAATCCTTTTTGCCAGAAATCTCTCCTAACTTCTCTGCCAATTCCTCCTGAATAGGAATCTTAACCGAGTTCGAATAGAAGGCTATCTGTCTCAATTGTTTCTCGATACACTCTATCCAATGCTCATGCGAATGACCCACACTGATCACTGCATGTCCTCCGTACATATCCAGGTATTTTTGATCTCGATCATCCCATAGATAAGAATCTTTGGCTCTAACTATCGTTACATCTTGCAGTGGGTAAACATCAAATAGTTTCATGCTAAAAATAGTTGGCTTTAAAATGAAGTCCGGTATTCTCTTTCAATCCAAACATCAAATTCATGTTTTGAACTGCCTGACCCGAAGCGCCTTTCAACAAATTATCAACGGCGGAATGAATGACCAATTTATCTCCCTGCTTCTCCAGCTGGATAAAGCATTTATTCGTATTCACTACTTGCTTCAGGAATATTGAATCTTTGGAGAGTGTCACAAAAGGATGAGAAGCATAAAAATCACTATACAGCGACTCAAGTTCTTCCATTGTATTATGGCACTCTAATTGTGAACTCACAAAAATCCCTCTTGCGAAATCGCCTCTCCATGGAATGAAGTTTACTCGCATTTCTCGTGCAGATTGCAATTGCCTAAGCGATTCCTGTATCTCATCTAGGTGCTGATGAGTCAGTGTTTTATATGCCTGAATGTTATTTGTCCGCCAACTAAAATGTGAGGTGGCAGACAAGCTTTGACCAGCACCAGTAGAACCGGTAATGCCTGTAGTATAAACCTCCTTTAATAATCCGGCCTTAGCCAAAGGAAGCAAACCCAATTCAATGGCCGTTGCAAAACATCCGGGGTTCGCTATGTTTTCTGCCGCCTTTATTTGTTCGCGGTTCAACTCTGGCAAGCCATAAACAAAAGTTCGTTTGCCATGCTGCGATTTAGCAGCCAATCTGAAATCATTTGAAAGATCTATGATCTTTATTCGGGAATCAATCGCATGCTCATCTAGAAATTTTCCTGCTTCAAGATGACCGACGCAAAGAAACAATAGATCAATTTCATTGCTGATCTTCTCCAAAAACTTCAATGTAGTCTCTCCTAATAAATCACCATGAATACTGCTGAGTAATTGTCCTGCCTGACTTTTGCTTTGCGCAAACACTATTTCAGCCTGCGGATGATTTAGGAGTATCCTTATCAGTTCCCCTCCTGTATAGCCCGCACTTCCGGCTATCCCTACCCTAATCTTTTGCATTTGCATCTTCCTTTACGCGATGAAAAATAGCTGTTTGATTTCCATAAATTTTAGTGAAGCCCCTCACATCTTCTCCACTCCATCCGGTATTCATCTCGCCATACTTTCCGAATTTACTATTCATCAAATCAAATGGCGATTCGATACCAGTTATCTGAAATCGGTAGGGAAACAACTGTACGAATACATCCCCGGTTACCTGTTGTTGCGAGCTTTCAAGAAAGGCTTCCATATCCCGCATCACCGGGTCGAGGATATGCCCTTCATGCAGCCAATTACCATAAAATTGTGCCACTTGATCTTTCCAGCTAAGCTGCCATTTGGTCAACACGTGCTTTTCCAGAGCATGATGCGCTTTTATAATGAGCATAGGTGCGGCCGCCTCAAAACCGACTCTTCCCTTAATTCCAATAATCGTATCGCCCACATGAATATCTCTGCCTATACCATAAGGCCCGGCAATCTGCTGCAAATGTTGAATTGCTTCCACCGGATGATTGAAGGTCTGGTCGTTAACGGCCTTTAATTCACCATTCAAAAAAGACAGTTTCACTTCTTCAGTACCGGTTCTGTTGACCGGTGTAGGCCAGGCATCTTCAGGCAACATCCCTTTAGATTGTAGTGTTTCTTTACCCCCGACACTTGTTCCCCACAATCCTTTATTGATTGAATAAAGAGATTTCTCAAAGCTCATCTGCACTCCTTTCTCTTTCAAGTAAGTAATTTCGGCTTCGCGGCTCAATTTCAAATCACGTATCGGAGTAATTACTTCAATACCTGGAATCAGAATATTGAAAACCATATCAAAGCGCACTTGGTCGTTGCCGGCACCGGTGCTTCCATGCGCTACAGCATCGACACCTACTTCTTTCACGTGCTTTGCAATATGGAGCGCTTGACTCAACCGTTCCGCACTTACGCTCAATGGATACGTTTGGTTCTTCAAAACGTTTCCGTAAACAAGGTATCGGATAATTTGCTGATAATAATCTCTGGTTGCCTCCGCTACGGCATGCGACTTTACTCCCAACCTATAGGCATGCGCCTCAATTGATTTCAATTCCTCCTCATCGAAGCCACCGGTATTGACTGTTATACTATGCACTTCATATCCTTTCTCTTCCGTTAGGTATTTGACACAATAAGAAGTGTCCAGTCCACCGCTAAAACCCAATACAATTTTCTTGCTCATGTTTTCTAAACCTTTTGTTTTTTTAAAAATTTCCTCAAAGTGATTTGCTTGAAGTGCATAAAGCGTTCAAACAGTTTTGATTTCTTTTTGAATTCAGAAGCTGCCTGTTCCGGCTTGGGATGATTGACCGGATGATACAGCATCGCGGTACACAAACAATTCTTGCGTTCCTTGCTCATCAGGATGTCGTAGTTCACGCAATTTTTGCATCCGGCCCAAAACTCCTCATCGTTAGTCAACTCTGAATAAGTGACCGGTTCATAACCCAATTCACTATTGATTTTCATCACAGCAAGGCCGGTTGTTAATCCGAAAATTTTGGCATCCGGATACTTCTGTCTTGATAGTTCAAAAATTCTCTTCTTAATCAGCCGCGCCACGCCGGTCTTCCTAAATTCCGGGTTTACTATCAAGCCGCTATTGGCTACAAACTTATTATGCCCCCAGGCCTCGATATAACAAAAACCCACCCATTGACCTTCGGAGGCTAGGGCGATAACCGCCTTGCCTTCCTCCATTTTTTTCTGAATGTATTCTGGACTTCGTTTGGCAATCCCCGTCCCTCGGGCCTTGGCAGAGATTGCCATCTCCTCACAAATTATTTCGGCAAACCGGAAATGTTTTTCACCGGCTATTTCAATCACTATATTCTGGCTCATCTATTTTGAAAACTTAATTCATTGAATAAAAAAACATCTAAATGGTAAGGCTGGACCCTACCCCGTTTTTCACACGAGAAACCTCAATGCAATAAAGAAAGATGAACCGACCTCAAGTTCTGAGGAAGTATGGCTTGAAATAGCTGTTTTGAATAGAATGTGCGTCAGCAGGCACAATCGTACCCTTAAGAATAAAAAGTCTCCATATTCTCATAAAATGAATCACAACGGCTTGTGCTTCTAATATTTTATAAATGATCATCGGGACGCTGCTGGTTTTTTAGACGCGCAAAAATATTTATTATTTTAAAAACAAGCTGATTTTTGAAACGGCCTTATTCTCTTTGGGTACCTCGGCCAAAACAGCTTCTAAAATCAAGGGCTGATTGATAAAGGCTTCTCACTCCAACTCGCTAGTCTTCACCTTGATTTTCCCCGTGATATTTTTAATCACGTAGTCGGTAAAGTTTTCATTGGCCGTCATGCCTTTGCCATAAATAATTTCATCGGTGGTTTGAATCTTGACAAAAGAATTGGAGTAAATGATTTTTTTGTCTTCATCCCAAATCAGTTCATCGGTATTCAGAATTTCGCCTTTCTTATTGACCACTACCACACTGTCGCGGGCAGTCATTGATTTGCTGTTCTCATAAGCCAAAGCATATTTGGCAGTCAGTGTGCTTTCCAATTCGCGATTGGTAGAGAAGAACAGAATCTTGATGCCGTCGTTAAATTCCATGAAAGGCACTTCGCTATTATGGCGGGTGGCGGTGGGCCCCATGGCGCGAATGCGCACAATGCCGTTTTGCGAATAATTGATTTCAACACCTTTCCCATGCTCCAAGTTTACAAAATCTCGATTGGCAAGACGTTTAACCGCCTCTTGATTATTACTACAGGAGCCAAGCAAAAGAGAAAGGAAGAATAGAAGGATATAGAACCGGTCGTATCTGGAATACGAGTTCATGGCTTAATCAAATTTCCGCTTGATAAACCAAATGTCGTTGATAACCAGGCCAAAGGTGAAGCGATAGAAATTTTCGCGGATAATAGACTTGTCGCTTCCACCACGTGTACCTATTTCACCCGAAATATTCAAGCGTCCGGCAGCTTTGAAAGGAATGCCCAGTCCAAAGGTGCCTGCGGCTTCGCTCAACTGGTTTCCCTGATAGGCAATCTCGCTTTTGCCGTAGTAACCGCCTAAACGATATTGAACACGGTTCAAATATTTACGGTCATCCAACTTGGGCGTGATTTGCATGCCCAATGAAACCCTCCAACTGCTATTCAACGTACTGTTGCTAAGCGGCGAACTGAAGTTTTGCCAATTCATGAATTTGAAGTCAGCACCAATCATCCAGTAGCGCTCGTTGCCGAACATGGCACCGACACCCAGATTAAAAGGCAGATTCACTTTGTCTTTCTTATTGAAAGTAGCGGCTATCGTATCTACCATTACTACGCCCACGTCAGAAATAATGTTGAGCCGCTCCCAGTAGTTAGAGAGCTTGGCATTCATTTTCATTCCGCTTGATCCATAAACGCCTAGAGTCATAAAAATCTTATGACGTTCATCGGGATTCTCAGGGTTGGTATAAATTTGTTTTTGATACTGCACCCCGACGCTGTAAACAAAGCTCTTGACATTCATGCTACTGTTATTTCTTGTAGCATAAGAGTCGGCGCTATCTGCAAAAGTGATGAGCTTTTGATAATCCAGTTTCCCAAAAAGATAGCCTGCATTAGCACCCACCGAGAAGCCTTTCACTTTATAAGCACCTCCCACATAAGCCTGATATAAAGATCCCGAACCGGTAAATATTTCACGATAAGAACCTACCGAGGCGGTGTCATTAAAATTCTGAATAAAATTATAGTTGATATTGCTGTAGGGCAACAACCCGGCGCTGATGGCCCAATTATTTCGGCGCGGGTTGGGAACAAAAGCAATGGCCAGATGACTGATTGAGCCGTTTCCGGTTCTATATACAGAATCGTTAGTAGCGATGCTCACTCCGTCTATGTTCATACCAATTTCCAGCGTAGTTCTGGTCAATGAAGCATAAGAGGCCGGATTGGTAAAGTTGATGTTGAGCGCGCTGGCGTAGGGTGCCGCTATTCCCCCCATACCTTTATTGGCAGAGAAAACAGAGGAACGCACATAGCCTAAACCATAGCGCGAATAAGGAGAAGCTGCCTGTGCCCAACTCTTCTCAGAGGACAGAACAAATAAGGAGAGTGAAAAAATAAAAGTAAGAAACCGTCTCTGGAAAATATAGTTCACAAATGGTAATTAAGAATCCTGTTCAAGCCCTCTAGGACTAAATGAGGTCGGGCAAATATCTCACTTTTGAGCAGAGCGTCAAACCAAGGGGCATCTCCGCCCGTACTCACCACTTTTAGTTTCTTATACCGCTCTTGATATTCCCGAATAATTCCCTCCACCTCCTGCCGGATTCCGTGAACCACTCCACTCCGAATAGAGGCGCTGGTATCAGTTCCTATTAAATCAATTTCGCTGGTCTTTTCCAACGGAACGAGCGGAAGTTTAGCGGTGAACTGGTTCAGCGCTTTGAACCGCATCATCATTCCGGGAGAAATCGCCCCGCCGATATATTGCCTTTGCTCATTCACAAAATCGTAAGTAATGCAGGTGCCGAAGTCAATTTTCAAAATTGGATATTCTGGAAAAAGATAGGTAGCTGCTACACTCCCCGCTATGCGGTCGCTACCGAGTGTTTCGGGGCTTTGATATAAAATCTCTATGGGCAATTTTAATTGGGAAGAAAGAACGATGAAGGGAATCTTCTTTTCACCCAATCTCTTTTCTATTTCATTTTCAGCTCCGGTTCTTGAAATAATCGCATGAGCTATCGAATATTTTGAAAGAAGAGGCTCCAAGGATGCTGCACCGATCAGAACTTCTGTCGGTTCCGTCCCGTCAAATACGCCGAGTTTGATCGAAGTATTTCCAATATCTATGGTGAGGTTCATTTCAGGATTCGTTTTCCATCCACATAGGTAATGATAAAGCTGTTCTTATAGCGCGGCAACATCTGGCTCTTCCAATATCGGTAGCACTCCTCATAATCTTTATACATGCCCAACACATATTTAAACACCCCGTCTTCTTCATAAATATCGCAGCCTTTCAGGTGTGTGTAATAATTCGTGTCTACCGGTACTAACTTTTCCAGAGCATAAATCTGAATGCGGTAAAACGTATCGAGCCTCACCTCTAGGGTTTGGCCCTTCACCTGTTTCATGTTGCCGCTCGGCGAAGGTTTGGAGGCGGTTTCTACTACTGCTTGATCATGTGCCGCAATTTCTATGGCGGTTTCTGTTTTGCGAACCGGCTCAACAAATACACTTTCGGCAGCGGCCTTTTGTTTGGTGAAAGGCGTTTCTTTAGGCGGCATCTTTCCTTTTTTCTTCGGGTGGTATTCCACCACTTCTTTGGGTACCACCGGTGCGCCATAAAGCAAGGCCAGCGAAGGAGTAATATACACTCCGCTGTCGGACACCACCGGAAGCGCCGGTGCCGGGCTTACCGGCATTTCGGCTTCCAACTTTCTTCCCTGCCGGTTGTTCAGCGGGGCGCCGATGATGTCAATGGTCTGCATCACATTGTCCGCCACCATTTCGTTCATATTATATTGCAGTTCATCGGCAGTAGAGCCTAACAGTTTGCGCACTTCATAAGCGCTATTAATCACCCGACGTTTTTCTATGTAGGGAAGATTCGGGTAGATGTCGCCCCGCTCAATTGCCGAGCAGGGAACCGTAACCATTTTGGTGCGCCCCGGAATAGAAAGCGTATCGTAATAAGTATAAACCGGCACCACGCCCCAATCGCCCAGCGAAGTTTCACTCGTAAAATTGTTCTTCTTTATTTCCATATCGAGAATATAACCGTTCCGGTGCTTCATCTCTTCGTTGCTGCCCACCAGATTGCCGAGCGAGTAGGCCACGATTCCTTCTTTCATCGCCCCTTCAAAATAGTAGCTCATATAATCTATGCGCATGGGTATGTTGGGTGCGGTGCCCACCACCAGATTTGCTCCATGCTCAAAAGCATAGCGCGCCAAATCTTGTTGCTGTGTATTCGGAATATCCTCCGTGATGGAACCCCAATCAAAATAAACGATGATGAAATCCGGTTTGTTGGAACGCGCCAAGCGGAGTTCGGCAGAGAGATAATTTTTATTGGCTTCATTAATCACGAAATCCTGCGAGACTTCGGGGCGCGTCATGGGCAGCGTGTAATTCAGGATAGCGATGCGAAAGCCTTTCTTGGTGATAATCAAAGGCTGGTTACCGGCTCGCTCTACAATATTGCTGAAAGCGCCGGTGTGGAACATGTCGAGGTCGTTCAGCAGGCTGCGCGTGCGTTTCAGTGTAGCCTTATCAATATGTGCGGTATGCACGTTCGCGTGCATCATGCCGTTGAAGGAAGCGTATTTGAGTGCCAGCGCAAATTCATCGGGTGATGAAAACATGTTTTTTATATCCCCCGAAAAAGATGTTTTCAAATTGGCCATCACAATATCGCCCAGTCCTAAAATAGGCTGCACATACCGAAACTCATCGCGGAACTCATATTTACCGGTAGTGAAGTTGTAGGCATTTTGCACCTGCTTCTCGGTTTGGTAAATATTTCCCACAATCATTAGATGCACTGTGCGCATAGAATCTATCTGCTCCATCGCCAGATCTGATTTCACCGGATGTAAAAACTTCTGCCGAAAACGGATAGCAGGACTCAGCGGGTCTTGCGCCAAGAGGCTACCCCAAATGCCGAGCAACAAAAAAATAATTCCTTCCTTCTTAATCATGATTGTTTTGTGGCGCTGCTTAAATAATCTGGTCATTTTCAATCACGCTAAGCCCCTTCTTGTTTTGTTGTGCCGCTTCTACCATCGCTTTTGCCAGCAGGCCTGCCGGTGTTCCGCGATATTTTTTCAAAGGACCTACAAACAAAAAAGAAAGTTTCTCTGCAATAAAAATCCCGATGGCTTCGCCGGTTCGCTTTTCCTTTCGGTGGCCGAGCAACATCGAAGGGCGAAAAATGATGAGGGCATCAAAATTCAATTTTGCTAAAGCCCCTTCCAATTCACCTTTCACGCGGCTATAAAATATAGACGAACCGGAATCGGCGCCGATAGAAGAAACCAATATGAACTGCTTCGCGCCGTTGCGCTTGGCAATCTGGGCCACCTGAAACGGCAAGTCAAAATCCACTTTGCGAAAGGCTTCCTGCGAACCCGCTTTGGCAATGGTGGTCCCGGTGGCGCAAAAAATATCATCCGCTCCTATTTCTTGCTGATCCTTTTCTAATTGATTGAAATCAACGACCACATTTTTGAGTTTGAGATGCTGCGTTTCCAAAGCTCTTCGCGTCAAGGTGATGACTTTATCATAAGCCGGCGAAGCCAATAATTCTTTCAAACACTCTTCGCCTACCATACCGGTCGCGCCTATCAATAATGCTGTTTTCCCCATCGGGGTAAAAATAGAAAATTGAAAAATCGGTGGGAGGCAGGTTATGAACGAATAAGAGGAGTAAGGAATATTGCGCTTACAAAATTTGACAGAAGACCCGTGTATTATTTAATAGATCAAAGGCCATAGAGCGCCAAAGCCGCTGATTTGAAATGGTAGGTTATGATTTCAAATGGCGATAGGGGTTTTTAATCCGCGCTAGCCCATCCGATGAGTCTCATCAGCGTTCGGTTCTTTTGCGAACTACTTAGGCTATTTGTTTATCCCATCATCCAGTTTATAATTCAAGCATTCTTCCAAATTCAAGGTATTATCCTTTACCCGAAGGTGGCTCCGCGTCTATTTTACATACTTCCGTATTTACCGAAGTAATGAATAGATTCAATTTTATAGCATCCGCATTTACCGAAGTAATAAAATGGCTTCATTTTATTACATCCGCATTTACCGACATTAATAAGTTGAGTATTTTTAGTACTTCGGTATTTGCCGAAGTAGGCAAAATACTTCTATTTACTACTTCCACATTTACCGAAGCACTAAAAAGATATCATTTCATAACATCCGCATTTACCGAAGTGTTAAAATGGCTTCATTTTATAACATCCTCATTTGCGGAAGTGATAAAGACAGACCGTTTTGATGTTTGGCGAGAAAAGGAAGGGCTTGAAAAATGTATATTAATGTATAAATGAATGGCGGCGATGGCAAAAAGACAATAGAACGCAGATGACAGGAATCAAGGACTGATAGCCTTTTAGCTTAGTACATACATATTGAACAGAAAGAAGAGGTAGAGATAGACCCAAAGGCCGTCGAGAAAATGCCAGTAGAGGCAGAGCATTTGAACTTTCACCTTGCTGAAAGGGTCGGTTTCAAACAAAAGTGCCTTTACCGGATCGCGGTTTTGCTTAAAGGCCTTGAAAAGAAAATAGCCCAAGGCCAGCAAACCAAACAGCAGGTGGACGAGGTGGAATCCGCTCATGACATATATATAGGTGCCCGCAATCTGGTTGGTCAGGCCGATGCCGTTGGCGGAAAGTTCCTTCCAGCCAATAATTTGAAATAGGGCAAAAGCCAGCGCCAGCCCGAAGGTAACGAGCAGCCCATTGAAATATCCTTTTTCATCGCCGGCGAGGTTGGCTTTGCGGGTTTGCGAAAGGGTATAGCTGGACACCAAAATAATCACGGTGTTGGCATGAAAAATAAGCGGCAGTTGGAAGTGAGGATAGCCCGTTCTAAGCGTGGTCATGATGTAGGCCAGAGAAAGAAACAGGAAGGAGGAAGTGATACCTATGAGCAAAAGATAGGTAAACATCCGCACCGGATGGTACTTTATCCGCAGATGAAGCAGCATCTGAATTTCTTCCGGAGAAGTTGTTTTAGTTGGCTTTGACACCTCAAGGCAATTTTTTCTTTAGACAATATCCAGATAATACCTGAATTGGCTTACATTTACGCTCCCAAAGATAAACAAGACCCACGTAATTTTGTGGAAAGGGGGTAATTTATCATGGCAGACAGCGATAAGATAATAGAGGAAATAACCACGAACGACTACAAGTACGGGTTCGTGACCGATATTGAGCAGGAATTTGCTCCGAAGGGTTTGAGTGAAGACACCGTACGCTATATTTCCGACAAAAAAGGCGAGCCAGAATGGATGTTGGAGTGGCGGCTGAAAGCCTATCGCGGATGGTTGAAAATGGAATTGCCTCATTGGCAAAATGTAAGCTATCCGCCCATTAACTTTCAGGATATTTATTTCTATGCTTCCACCAAGAAGAAAAAGAAGATAGAAAGCTTGGACGATGTGGATCCAGAGATTCGGGCGACCTACGATAAGTTGGGCATTCCTATTCAAGAGCAGAAACTCCTGGCAGGAGTGGTGGCGGTGGACTATGTCATGGATTCGGAAAGCGTGATCACTACTTTCCGCGAATCGTTGAAAGAGAAGGGTATTATCTTTTGTTCTATTTCGGAAGCCATCCGGGAATATCCTGAACTGGTGAAGAAGTATTTGGGAAGCGTGGTTCCTACCCGCGACAATTATTTTGCTGCACTCAACAGCGCGGTGTTCAGCGACGGAAGTTTTGTTTATATACCTAAAGGCGTTCGTTGCCCGATGGAGCTTTCTACTTACTTCCGAATCAACGCAGAGAACACGGGGCAGTTTGAAAGAACGCTCATCATTGCAGATGATGATAGTTATGTTTCGTACTTAGAAGGCTGTACCGCACCGATGCGAGATGAAAATCAATTACATGCCGCAGTGGTCGAATTAGTGACGCATGATCGGGCAGAGATAAAATATTCAACGGTTCAGAATTGGTATCCCGGCGATAAGGAAGGCAAAGGAGGCATCTACAACTTCGTGACCAAACGAGGCATGTGTAAAGGTGTCAATTCAAAAATTAGTTGGACGCAGGTGGAAACCGGCAGTGCCATTACTTGGAAATATCCAAGCTGTATTTTGAAAGGCGATAATTCTATTGGTGAGTTTTATTCGGTGGCGGTGACCAACAATTACCAGCAGGCCGACACCGGAACCAAGATGATACACATCGGCAAGAACACGAAAAGCCGCATTGTGAGCAAAGGGATTTCAGCGGGCAAAAGCAATAACTCTTATCGTGGGTTAGTGCAGATTCATAAGACAGCCGACAAGGCACATAATTTTTCACAGTGCGATAGCTTGCTGATAGGTGACAAGTGCGGGGCACATACGTTCCCCTATCTGGAGATCAAAAACAACACGGGCAAGGTAGAACATGAAGCGACCACCTCTAAAATCGGCGAAGACTTGCTTTTCTATTGCAATCAAAGAGGATTGAGCGACGAAGAAGCGGTCAGCATGATTGTGAATGGCTATTGTAAAGAAGTGTTCCAGCATCTGCCTATGGAGTTTGCGGTAGAAGCACAGAAGCTATTGAGCATTAGTTTGGAGGGAAGTGTGGGATAGAATTTAGAAGTTAGGTTTCAGATTAAAAGCAGATTGACAAACCGGATACAAAATGATACTGAGTTGGTATAGAGCGTTTAAAACCAGCAGACTCCTTTTTTCTAAGGTGCTTGGGCCGGTTTACGCTGAATTGAAAAAAGATGCGGAAGAATTAGAGCAAAAAGGAAAAGAGCAGAACAAAAACACAAGTAAGAAACATGTTATCCATCAAGAATCTAAACGTAGCCATCAACGGAAAACAAATCCTTAAGGATTTCAATCTGGAGGTTGCTCCCGGCGAAGTACACGCCATCATGGGCCCGAACGGGACCGGCAAATCAACCCTCGCCGCCACGCTGGCAGGAAGAGAAGAATATGAAGTGCTTTCTGGCGAAGTAATTTTCAAAGGCAAAGACCTTTTCGACATGAGCCCCGATCAAAGGGCTAATGAAGGAGTGTTTCTGGCATTTCAATATCCGATAGAAATTCCTGGAGTAAGCGTCACCAACTTTATGAAGGCGGCGGTCAATTCTAAAAGAAGATATCAGGGCTTGCCTTCGTTGAGCGCCAAAGACTTTCTCAAAACCATGAAAGAAAAAATGGAGTTGGTAGAAATGAGCAAGGATTTCATGGGTCGCTCTTTGAACGAGGGATTCAGCGGAGGAGAGAAGAAGCGCGGTGAGATTTTTCAAATGGCCATGTTGGAACCTTCCCTCTGTGTTTTAGACGAAACCGACTCCGGTCTGGATATTGATGCCCTGCGCATTGTGTCCAAAGGAGTGAATAAACTTCGCGACAAAGACCGAAGCTTTCTGGTCATTACTCACTACCAACGACTCTTGAACTATATTGTTCCCGATGTGGTGCATGTAATTCTCGATGGAAGAATTGTCAAGAGCGGAGGAAAGGAATTAGCCATTCAATTGGAAGAAAAGGGCTATGACTGGATTAAGGAAGAAGTAGCCATGATCAACGGTTAACAGAAAGATTTGATTGATATGGGACTGACAGAAAACATAACAGAACAATTTGACTTACTAGAGCATCCTTCCGGCTCGGTGTCGGAGGTGAAAAAAGCAGCTTGGTCTGCTTTTCGCAAACTCGGCATTCCTTCAGTGCGCGATGAAGAATGGAAATATACCCACATCAAAACCAAGTTGCCCGAAACGCTGACTATTAAAAATACGGCGCCTTCTGTCTCAAATGATAAAGTCAACTTGTTTGAAAACATTCGGGCTAACAGACTAGTATTTGTCAATGGAATTTTTCAACAAAATCTTTCTTCCATTCAAGATGAAAAGGGGCTGACAATCGGAAGCCTGAAAGAACATTTTGTTACCAGCAAGGATTTGGTTGAAAATCATTTTGGGCGGCTGATTAGAAATAAAGAAGAGCACTTCGCGGCGCTCAATACCGCCTTTGTCACCGATGGCGCCTTTATACATATCGCCAAAGGAGCAAGGCTGAATCTTCCCATTTTCATTATTCATGTCTACGATGCTGTTGAAAATTTTATTCAAAGCCGGAATCTCATCATAGCGGAGGAAAGCAGCAGCGCGCAAATCGTAGTGGATTTTCAAAACATCGGAAACACCTCTTTCTATAATCACGTATCTGAAGTTTTTGTTGGTAAAAATGCAGCCTTGAACGTTTCTAAGTTTCAAACAACCACGGCAAACACCACCGCGGTTCATACCATCGAAGCAGAAGTGAAACGCGATGGCAAGTTCACCTGCAACACTATTTCGTTTGAAGGAAAACTGATTCGCAACAACACCAATGTCAGTTTGATAGGTGAGAACGCCGAAGTGCATTTGAATGGCTTGTATTATGCAACCGGAACTTCTTTAATAGATAACCATCTTTGCATTGACCATATAGTGCCCAACTGCCAGAGCAATCAACTCTATAAAGGAATTATAGATGAGGAAGGAACCGGAGTGTTCAATGGAAAGATTTTTGTGAAGCAGGATGCGCAGAAAACCAATGCCTTCCAATCGTCAAAAACCGTTTTGCTCTCCAAGGAAGCAACGATGAATTCCAAACCTCAGTTAGAAATTTTCGCTGATGATGTGAAGTGTTCACATGGCGCAGCCATCGGCCAGTTGGACGGAAACGAAATTTTCTATCTCAAAGCCAGAGGCATTGAAGAAAATGATGCTAAAGCTATTTTGACTTATGCATTCGCCAACCAGATTATCCAGCGAATTACGATTAAAGAACTGCGTGAATATCTAGATAGGGTACTCAAAGCCAGACTGAAACTGGAATTATAAGATGATGGCCGCCGAAACCATGAAACTTCAAGCCGCAACGGTGGAGCAAATCAGGAAAGACTTCCCTATTCTTCACCAACACATAAATGGTCGGCCTCTCATCTATTTTGACAATGCCGCCACGTCACAAAAACCCCAGGCAGTTATTGATGCCATTCGCGACTATTACGAAAAATATAATAGCAACATTCACCGAGGGGCTCATCATTTGGCACATTTGGCTACGGAAGCCTATGAAAATTCGCGCAAGACAGTTGCTCATCATCTGAACGCTTCAGAAAAGGAAATCAATTTTGTGCGCGGCACCACCGAGGCGATAAATCTGGTGGCTTCCACTTATGGCAGGAAATTTTTGAAAGCGGGCGACGAAATCATTATCAGTGGCATCGAACATCATTCTAACATCGTTCCCTGGCAGATGTTGTGTGAAGAGAAGGGTGCTGTTCTGAAAGTGATTCCTATTAGCGATTCCGGGGAAATAATTTTTGAAGAGTATGAAAAGCTCCTCGGGCCCAAAACCAAAATCGTTTCGATTCAATATATCTCCAATGCACTGGGTACTATTCATCCGGTAAAAAAAATTATCGAGCAAGCACATCAGGTAGGAGCCATCGTTTTCGTTGATGCAGCGCAAGCGCTGCCTCACATGAAAGTAGATGTGCAAGACCTAGATTGCGATTTCTTGGCTTTTAGTGGTCATAAAGTTTTTGCTGCTACCGGCATCGGTGTTCTTTACGGCAAAGAAAAACTGCTCAATGCCATGCCTCCCTACATGGGCGGTGGCGAAATGATTAAGAGCGTGAGTTTTACCAAAACGACTTACAACGAACTGCCTTATAAGTTTGAAGCTGGTACGCCAAACATTGAGGGTGGAATATCGCTTGGTGCGGCATTGAATTATTTGAACCAAATAGGACTGGATAAAATTGCTGCCTACGAAAATGACTTATTAGAATACGGCACCGGCAAACTTCAGGAGATAAACGGGCTGCGCATTATCGGCACTGCCAAACAAAAATCTTCTGTCCTTTCCTTTCTGGTCAAAGACATTCATCCTTACGATCTAGGTGTGTTGCTCAACGAACAGGGCATCGCCATCCGAACGGGCCACCACTGCTGTCAACCGCTGATGGATCAGTTTGGTATAGAGGGAACCTGCCGCGCTTCATTTGCCTTCTATAATACCTTTGAAGAAATTGACCGATTTACGGAAGCGCTGAAGAAGGCGGTGAAAATGCTCTCCTGATTTCTTTTCTCGCTTTTTCTTTAGCATCTCTGGCGAAACCATTGCACTTATTTAACTTTGCCACATGGAACAATCCATTCAGAATATTGAAGAGGAAGTAGTAGAGGAGTTTGATTTGTTCGATGACCCAATGGACAAATATGAACACCTGATTGACATCGGAAATAAGTTAGCCCCCTTGGATGCTAAGTACATGACCGATGATTTCATCGTGAAAGGCTGCCAAAGCAAGGTATGGCTTCATGCTTTTACCAAAGACGACCGAATCTTTTTTGAAGCAGATTCCAACTCGGCTATCACCAAAGGGTTGATTGCTCTGTTGGTTCGCGTGCTTTCCGGTCAAAAAGCCGAGGACATTGCTACCAACCCACTTGTATTTATTGACCGCATCAACCTTCGTTCTCACTTATCATCCCAACGCGCCAATGGCTTGAGTGCTATGATTCAGAAGATGAGACGGTATGCGGAGGCAGATATATAACCGATGAAGTGGGCAAAAAGACCGCTCTGGTGATTGATTTGGAACGACTGAAATAATTGAAATCCAGCCACAAATTTTTGGGAGAACTGGAAGATACTCTTGATATTATCCTCCACGAAAGTGAGGAACCAGAGGAACGGGAAAGGGCAAAAATTGCTTTACTTAAATAAAGACTGAAGCATGTTCTATCAAAATATCTAATAGCTTTGCCAAACAAGACAAATCCTGTATGCTAACAAGATTTCAAATTCAAGGTATTATTAACAAAGCGAAGTTGGATAACTAATTTCACTCCTGTACTTTTTACAAACCATCAAACATTCTTTAATCAAATCTAAACCCCAAATCAAATGAAAAAACAATTACTCCTTACAACTATTGTGCTTGCGCTAAACTTCGCTGCATTCAGTCAAAAGTGGCTTAATTTTCCTTCGGGAACAACCAATAACAGAATTGATATTGGTGACCTGTCTGTTATCGGTGATTCAATTACGGTTGAAGCACTCGTCACCATGCAAAGCACTACCTACATACCGGATGCTTATGATATTGTTTCTAAACACTTGAGTCCTTATGATTGCAGTTATCTATTCCGTCCGGACAATTTTGCCATTAAAACTATAACGGATGGGTTTGTAGGACTTGCCAGCCCTATTCCACTTTGTATGGATTCAACCTATCATGTTGCCGGAACCTATGATGGAGATAGCATAAAGTTTTTTGTTAACGGGAAACAGGTTGCTGCGCAACATTGGACCGGAACCTTATTTCAGAATAGTTTTGTAGTCGGTATTGGCAATTTAACTCCTAACTTGACCGCTAACGAGCAATTCACCGGATACATTGATGAAGTTCGCATTTGGGGAACCGCTCGTTCACAAGCTGATATTTCTAATAACATGTATGACCTTCCTAACCCAACATCACAACCGGGTTTGCTTGCTTATTACAAATTTAATGGCGACTATAAAAATGCTCAGGGAAACTCAGCTTTTGATGGAGTTACCTATGGATCAGATTTGCTGAATGCCAATAATCCACTTTTTAGCGGAAACGTATCGGATAACTTTTGTTTCCCAACGGGTATCCCGCAGGATAATAATTCATTGTCCTTCCTGATTTATCCAAACCCAACTACGGACGCAATTACTATCGAGAATGTCTCGCCTTTCTCTGTACTGCACTTATTCAATGCGCAAGGTGTACTAGTCAAGAAGCAGACGATATTGGCAAGCAGCATTTCACTTTCAGTCGAAGACCTTCCATCGGGTATGTATATTATAGAATTGCAAAACAACTCGAGTGTTCAGAGAGCTAAATTTGTAAAGAGATAATGAATTGTTCCGCTCTGTAACTCTTTCAGCTTAGAATACCAATTAGCTTCGCCATATATAACGCCTCATTTATAAAGGTTTCAAATTCAAAAAAGAATATTGCCATATCAAAATTGATGAGCTAATCTCGCATAGGGAGTTATCAATCACTCAAATGACCACTTAAAAAGCTACACGAAACATAGAGAAAATGAATGTCCTGCGCCATTATTTTTAATAAGTCCACTTAACAATATTAAATCAAATCTAAACCCCAAATCAAATGAAAAAACAATTACTCCTTACAACTATTGTGCTTGCGCTAAACTTCGCTGCATTCAGTCAAAAGTGGCTTAATTTTCCTTCGGGAACAACCAATAACAGAATTGATATTGGTGACCTGTCTGTTATCGGTGATTCAATTACGGTTGAAGCACTCGTCACCATGCAAAGCACTACCTACATACCGGATGCTTATGATATTGTTTCTAAACACTCTAATGCTTATGATTGTAGCTATCTATTCCGTCCGGACAATTTTGCCATTAAGACTATAACGGATGGGTTTGTCGGAATCGCCAATCCATTACCACTTTGTATGGATTCAACCTATCATGTTGCCGGTACCTATGATGGAGATAGTATAAAGTTTTTTGTTAACGGAAAACAGGTTGCTGCGCAACATTGGACCGGAACCTTATTTCAGAATAATTATGTAGTCGGTATCGGTAATTTAACTTACACCTTGGGCTTTAACGAGCAATTCACCGGATATATTGATGAAGTGCGCATTTGGGGAACCGCTCGTTCACAAGCTGATATTTCTAATAACATGTATGACCTTCCTAACCCAACATCACAACCGGGTTTGCTTGCTTATTACAAATTTAATGGCGACTATAAAAATGCTCAGGAAACTCAGCTTTTGATGGAGTTACCTATGGATCAGATTTGCTGAATGCCAATAATCCACTTTTAGCGGAAACGTATCGGATAACTTTTGTTTCCCAACGGGTATCCCGCAGGATAATAATTCATTGTCCTTCCTGATTTATCCAAACCCAACTACGGACGCAATTACTATCAAGAATGTCTCGCCTTTCTCTGTACTGCACTTATTCAATGCGCAAGGTGTACTAGTCAAGAAGCAGACGATATTGGCAAGCAGCATTTCACTTTCAGTCGAAGACCTTCCATCGGGTATGTATATTATAGAATTGCAAAACAACTCGAGTGTTCAGAGAGCTAAATTTGTAAAGAGATAATGAATTGTTCCGCTCTGTAACTCTTTCAGCTTAGATTCTCAACTCGTCTTTCTCTGAAGGGAAGTCAATGCGAAGCATCGAGGATGTTTACGGTTGGGTATTTGTAATGCTCTGTTGCGTCTTGAATTACCTAATTTCAAATCATCTCTTCTCTTACCCTCAAGGTAAACTTTCAGAAGTATCTGTATTCTTCCATAGGGTCAGAAACGAGCTTTCGGGCTTGCTTTTTGACGTATTTCCCTTCCTCCAAACAAGGTCTAATCTTATCTAAAGAGCTATTAGGCAGCCTTTTATATCTATAGGCACCTCCTTTCCCCCGTTTCGTTGCAAACGCTTCGCGTTTTGCACAAAACGCGAGCTGTTTTGATGCGAACGCGGGATGATCACACCAAAACGCCATCTATTTTGGTCAAAACAGATGGCGTTTTGGATCGAATAATTCATGTTTTGGCACAAATAGGATGTGTTTTGGGTCGAATCGAGAGAATTTGAATGCGAGCACTTGCGGTTTTAGAGCGAATCGAAGGCGTTTGCAACGAAACGGCTAAACAGAGGGACCCAAAGACCTACAGCTTCTTGCCCATTCGTATAAAGCTCTTCGTGTTCATGGCTTGATCCCATGACGAATTTGCCCTTGCTGTTGCGCAGGTTATTGTTCCAGATGTATCTATATATTTCGCTACCGGCTTAGCTGAAGGAGCCTTCACCATAGAACAGTTTTGCCCAAAAAGACTTTTCTTTTCAGACAGGTAGCCAGCAAAAGTGTACTTCGATTGGCGATTATGAGATAATCCAAGTCTTATCGCCACTCAGTATTTTGTTCAAAGGAGTCTTGCCCTTCTTTTCCTTAGCAACGGTGATTTGATTAGCAATATCATCTTCTATACAAGAGCGGTTCTCTTGATAATAAACACCAAAAGCGCGCGGGAAATGAGTTTCCCGGTTATCGGCAAAGCCAGCAAGAATAAAGGCTTTGCTCTTGTCTTTTTCGTCATGAATCCAAAGGTCATCTTTAGACACCCCATTGCCCAGTTCTACAATAACCGGCTTCAATCCATCTAATTTAATTCCCTTGCTTTCGTTCTCTCCAAACACCAGCGGCTTCCCTTGCTCTAGGAAAAAAGCCTCTTCCTTTTTGGTTTCCTTATCGGTGAACATGAAAAAAGCTCCGACGTTAAACACCGGGCAATTCTGATATATTTCGACCATAGCTGTTCCGTGGTGGCCATTGGCACGCTGAATCATCGTCTGCATGTGTTTAGGGTCGCGGTCTAAGGTGCGGGCAAAAAAAGTGGACTTGGCTCCCAGTGCCAGTTCAGCCGGATTAAAAGGCTCATCTACTGAACCATAAGGTGTACTTTTGGCAGTAGTTCCTTTGGGCGAGGTAGGCGAGTATTGTCCTTTGGTCAAACCATAAATTTCATTGTTGAACAACATCAGTTTGATATTCGGATTGCGTCGCAGAATGTGGATGAAGTGATTGCCTCCGATAGAAAGCATATCCCCATCGCCACCCACTACCCAAACATTCAATTCAGGATTGGCCACTTTCACCCCACTGGCAATCGCGGTTGCCCTGCCGTGAATACTATGCATTCCATAGGTAGCCATATAATATGGAAAGCGCGACGAACAACCGATGCCGGATACAAAAACATATTTTTCCAAGCCAATATCAAAGGTTGGAAGAACCGTTTGCACTTGTTTCAAAATAGAATAATCGCCGCAGCCGGGACACCATTTCACTTCCTGATCGGAAATAAAATCTTTTGCGGTCTGTTTAACCGGTGGAGTATTTTCTGTTACTGTTTCCATCACTTATTTCTGATTATAGATTTCTAAAACTTTCGCCTTCACTTCCTCCGTATCAAAGGGCAAGCCTTGCACCTTGTTGAACCCAATGGCCGGAAGGAGATATTTGGCACGAATGAGTTGAAGTAGTTGCCCCGTATTTATTTCCGGAATTAATACTTTATCAAAGCCGTGGAGTAACTCGCCCAGATTTTTTGGAAAGGGATTCAGATGTCGAAGTTGGATATGGGACAAGTCCTTATAGCCTTCGGCATGCAGCTCATTCATCACGGTTTTGATGGTGCCATAGGTGGATCCCCAACCTAATACACACAACTTTCCTTTTTCCGGTCCGCTATCTGTTTTTTGGAGTGGAATGTCGTCGGCAATCTTCTCCACCTTTTCCGCACGTAGTTTTACCATCAACTCGTGGTTCTTTGAATCGTAAGAAACATTACCGGTTTCATTTTGTTTTTCCAGTCCGCCGATGCGATGTTCTAATCCTTTGGTTCCGGGCTTCACCCAAGGACGAACGCCGCGATTATCTCTCTTATAAGGAAGAAACTTTCCATTCGGATTATTGTTCTCAGTCAAGAATTTTACGTGAATGGGTTTTAATTTATCTTCTGTTGGAAACCTCCAAGGCTCCGAACCATTAGCGATATAGCCATCACTCAGTAAAATAACCGGAACCATGTGTTCCACCGAAATTCTCACTGCTTCATACGCCGCATCAAAGCAATCAGACGGTGTAGCCGCCGCAATCACCGGAAGAGGAGCTTCGCCATGTCGCCCATACATCGCCATCAATAAATCGGCCTGTTCGGTTTTTGTGGGCAGACCGGTGGAAGGCCCTCCGCGTTGAACATCACAAATCAATAAGGGTATTTCCAAAATCATCGCCAGACTTATAGCCTCTGACTTCAGAGCCACGCCGGGACCGGAAGTAGTAGTTACTCCTAGTGAACCGGCGTAAGCCGCACCAATAGCAGAACATATCGCTGCAATTTCATCTTCTGCCTGAAAAGTTTTTACACCGTTGGCTTTATACTTTGCCAACTCATGCAAAATGTCAGACGCCGGAGTAATAGGATAGGAGCCTAGAAAAATCTCCAAGCCTGATTTCTCTCCCGCGGCAATAATACCGATGGCCAAAGCCTGATTACCTGAAATGTTCCGGTAGGTACCTACCGGAAGTTTGGCAGCAGTGGTGCGATAGCGAGTTCTAAAAATTTCTGTATTGTCTCCAAAGTTCCAGCCACTATTCAAAGCGGTTAGGTTTGCCTCCAGAATTTCCGGCTTCTTGGCAAATTTTTCCTGTAGGTTTTTGATGGTGTATTCCATGCTCTTATCGAACATCCAAAACAGCACACCCAACACAAACATATTTTTGCTACGCTCTATTTCCTTCACACCCAGTGGCGAATCTTTCAGCGCTTCTTTGGTATGCTTCGTAACATCAATTTTATACAGGTCATAATTCTCCAACGTGCCATCCTCTAATGGGCTTGGTGCACCTTCGGGATAACCCGCTAGTTTCAAATTCTTAGAATCGAAACCGGCGGTGTTTACAATAATAATACCACCGGTCTTCAACCGAGGCAAATCATTCTTTAAGGCTGCCGAATTCATAGCGACTAAAACATCATACTGGTCGCCGGGCGTAAAAATTTCTTTACTTCCAAAATGAACCTGAAAGCCGGATACACCAGCCAGCGTTCCAGCCGGTGCACGAATTTCTGCAGGAAATTCGGGAAAGGTTGAGAGGTCTTGTCCAAGCAAGGCTGCAGTATCTGTAAACTGCATTCCAGTCAATTGCATTCCATCGCCCGAATCGCCTGAAAAGCGAATGACAATACTTTCCATCACCTTGACTTCTGTGCTGCGTGATGGTTTAGGTTCCAAAGTTGTATCCATTAGTTTTAATCTGTTATCAATAATTAGAAGGCTCTTAAGCGGTATGTAGTCTTGACTTTCTCGCCAGCAATACATCTTCGGTTTCCTGATGATCTAAATCGGGCAGACAACAATCAACCGGGCAAACCGAAGCACATTGAGGTTCATCATGGAATCCCTTGCACTCGGTACACTTATCAGTGACGATATAGAAATAATCATCCGAGATGGGTGTATGAACAGCACCCGGTTCTGTAGTGCTTCCATCCAATAATGTATAAGTGCTACTCACACTCGTTTTATCCGAAATCTTCCAACTATCGCCATTCGCATAAATAGCTCCGTTCGGACACTCTGGTTCGCAAGCGCCGCAGTTAATACATACATCTGTGATTTTGATTGCCATAATAATTTGTTTTTGTTTTGTTTTTTGAATTTATAATACCGGTATCGAAATAAGTACTTTACATTGAATAGTTCAAATGATAATTGCAAATTTGCTAATAAAAAATGACCATTTGCTATAATTCATCACTGCTATTCACGATTATTGTTTTAATTATCCAAAGGTCAAAAATATAAAATGGGCTCGGCTTCTCTCATCCTTTTAATTATTTGTGGAATTGCTTTTGCCGGTGGCGGACTTCTGGTTTCAAAGTTGCTTGCAAAAACATCGCATAATCCTCAGAAGGGAGAGGCGTATGAATGTGGGGTGCCTACACAGGGGCGCACGTGGAATCAAATGAATGTGGGCTATTATCTCTTTGCCTTGCTCTTTCTAATATTCGATGTAGAGTTGGTATTTTTATATCCTTGGGCCGTGGTAGTGAAGCAAGTAGGATTAGTGGCACTTTTTGAAATTGTCATTTTCCTCTTTATTCTTTTTGTTGGTTTTCTCTATGCTCATAAAAAAGGAGCGCTCAAATGGATGTAAAAGCATATCCGCAACAACCTTTCCCCGGAAACGTGGTAGAATCACCCGGTGGAGGGGTTTTGGTTTCTTCTATTGAAGATGTACTCAATTGGGCTCGTTCCAATTCTTTATGGCCATTGGTTTTTGGAACCAGTTGTTGTGCCATTGAAATGATGAGTGCGGCTTCCGCCAAATATGACTGGAGCCGGTTTGGATTTGAAGTAGCTAGAGCCACCCCCCGGCAAGCCGATGTGATTATCATTGCAGGAACAATTGTGAATAAAATGGCACCGGTGCTTAAAAGACTTTATGACCAAATGCCTGAACCGCGCTATGTAGTAGCAATGGGTGCTTGTGCCACGTCGGGTGGCCCCTTCTTTTATAATACTTACAGTGTAGTGAAAGGTGCTGACCACGTTATTCCGGTGGATGTGTACATAGCTGGCTGTCCCCCGCGCCCGGAAGCATTGATTCACGCGCTGATTACCCTACAAGAAAAAATCAAAGCGGGAGGAAAGCGTGAAAAAATAACGATTGAAGATTTCAATAAGAAAAAGTCGGCGTGACAAAAGAAGAACTTAAAGCAACAATTACTGAAATCCTCCCAACCGCTACCTTTGATGAAGCGGGGGAATGGCTGAATGTTTTGATTGACTCCAGAGAATGGCTTCCGCTGGCCTGGCAGTTGCGCTCGCACCATCCATTGCATTTTGACTATTTGTTTTGTGTCACGGCGGTAGATTGGAAATCCTATCTCAGTATGGTATATCATTTGCGTTCTACTAAACTAGAACACATCATCGTGGTGAAAACGAAAATCGTAGACCGCAACCATCCGGAAATAGAAACCGTTTCACAAATCTGGCGAACAGCAGAGTTTCATGAGCGCGAAGCCTACGATTTGTTCGGCATCAAATTTCTACATCATCCCGATTTACGAAGATTGTTACTTTCCGATGATTGGGAAGGGTGGCCGCTTAGAAAAGATTATGTGGACGAGGTAAACATGATTAAATTATAGGGTATGACTCAGCACATTGTACAGATATGTTACCATTTTCCGAAATAAAATCTTACGAAAAAATTGGGTATTATCCTACAAGATATAGAGTAATACTTAGGGCAGGCTCTATGGCAAATATTGATAAATTCTTCTTTGAAAATTACAATGAAAAGGAAGCTATATTGGTAAATGCAAGTAGTGAAGTTTGGATTTTAAAGTCAAAATATTTTTATTTTGACGATTTCAATCCGACAGATGTTAGTCCAGTCAAATTTAGAGAAGTACCAGAAATTCCAAATACGATAGAAGTAACTCTAACAAACGGAGTCATAGCTTATGTGAGAGCAGATAGAGCACATTTAGTCGGGAAAATGAAGTTTTTTGTTGAAAGGAATAAACATGAGCTATGGCTGTCGAAAGTTAATCCATATCAATATGAATTATCTTTAAAGCATTTCGAGGTAATCAAGGCAAAAAAGAGTCTAAAGAAATTTAATTGCTACGAAGTCACTTTGAAAGATGGTAGACGGGCGTTCATACATAAAAACTTTTCTCATAATTATGATCAAAAGAAAGCGATTCTTCAATACTCAAATGATGGGGACCTTTGGATAAGTGATGAAGTATTTAGTGGTCCCGCAAAAATGTTTAGAGAAATGTTTAAATCTTTTAAGCCTAAGAAATAGCTTCAATGCAATATGAAGAAATAGCCACCACCACCGAAGGCGACCTGATTATTAATATAGGTCCGCAACATCCGTCCACACACGGAGTGCTGCACCTCATCGTCACCCTGAACGGCGAAACGATTAAAAAAGTAGAGCCTCATCTTGGATATATTCATCGCAGCATTGAGAAGATGTGCGAAAGTCTTTCCTATCGGCAGTTTATCTATTCAACCAGCCGGATGGATTATTTGTCTTCCCACATCAATAATCAAGGCTGTGCTTTATGCGTTGAAAAGGGAATTCAGGTCGAGTTGCCGGAGCGGGCTATAGTCATACGTATTCTTATGGCGGAGCTTACCCGAATCGCTTCTCACTGCCTGTGGTGGGGGGCCTTGGGCATGGACGTGGGAGCCCTCACTCCTTTCTTTCATGCTTTCCGCGAGCGCGAAATGATTAACGACATCATGGAAGAAACCTGTGGCGCACGGCTGACGATGAACTATATCATTCCCGGAGGAGTAATGTTCGACCTGCATCCAAATTTTCAAAAGAAAGTAAAGGAGTTTTTAGTGGAGTTTAAATCCAAACTGCCGGAGTATGATGAATTGGTAACGGACAATATCATTTTTCAGGGGCGGATGAAAGGTGTTGGAAGAATTTCTGCGGAAGACGCCATCTCTTATGGTTGCAGCGGACCGGTACTTCGTGCGGCTGGCGTGAAAAGTGATATCCGGAAAATGGCTCCTTATGACGGATATGAAAAATTGCAGTTTGAAGAAATCCTTGAACCCGGTGGTGACTGCTTCGCCCGTTATATGGTTCGCATGGGCGAGCTACGCCAGTCTATTTCGCTTGTAGAGCAATTAATTGATAACATTCCCGAAGGAGATTTTCAGGCAAAGACAAAAGCAGTATTGAAATTACCGAAAGGCGAATTCTATTCTCGCGTGGAAACTGCGCGTGGAGAATTCGGTGTGTATATTATAAGTGAGGGAGGATTAACTCCCTACAGAATTAAATTCCGCTCACCAGGCTATTCCAATCTCTCCGCCTTAGACCACATGGCACGCGGCTCAAAGATTGGCGACCTCGTGGCGATTATGGGAACGTTAGATTTAGTGATACCGGATATTGATAGATAAATGATTTCTCTCGAAAATATCGCCCTCTTTATTCACGAAGTCCTCTCCACTTCGCTACCTCCGCTATTAGCATGGCTGATTGAAATGGTGATGATTGGCATTGGTGTCATTTCCCTATTCGCCTTCCTAGGTCTGGTTCTCGTTTTCATGGAAAGAAAAGTCTCAGCCTATATGCAGATTCGTTTAGGGCCTAACCGGGTGGGTTATAAAGGGCTAGCACAAACAGCAGCCGATACTTTGAAGCTCGTTATCAAAGAAGGACTGGTGCCGGACGGTGCCGATAAATTTCTTTTCAACCTCGCGCCCTTTATAGTGCTGATTGTTGCTATGCTGATTATGGCACCCATTGCTTTTACGAAGGGTATACAAATGTGGGATATCAACATCGGCGTGCTTTATGTTTCTGCGGTTTCGTCTATTTCAGTCATTGGAATTTTGATGGCGGGCTGGGCCAGCAATAATAAATACTCCCTGTTGGGTGCTATGCGAAGCGGCGCACAAGTTGTCAGCTATGAACTTTCCGCCGGTCTATCCATTCTCTCCATTGTCGTCTTTACCGGTAGCCTATCTATCAATGATATTATTGCTTCTCAGGAAAACGGGTGGTGGATATTTAAAGGACATATACCGGTATTCATTGCTTTCGTGATATTCATTATCGCTGTTACTGCCGAAACTAACCGGGCACCATTTGACTTAGCTGAAGCAGAATCTGAACTCACGGCAGGATTTCATACCGAATATTCCGGCATGCGTTTTGCACTTTTTTTTCTAGCTGAATA
Source organism: Bacteroidota bacterium (assembly GCA_016722375.1). Classification (NCBI taxonomy): domain Bacteria; kingdom Pseudomonadati; phylum Bacteroidota; species Bacteroidota bacterium. The sequence continues at coordinate 60,048 of JADKJG010000005.1, forward strand.
CGCCAACATTTTTGTGGTATGTGCTATTGGTGCCACGCTATTTCTCGGTGGATGGATGCCTTTTCATATTGGTCCGTGGACATCCTTCAATCATATTATGGATTTCATCCCCGGTATCGTGTGGTTTTTCGGCAAGGTGTTCTTCCTCATTTTTCTTATTATGTGGTTTCGGTGGACCTTCCCCCGCCTACGTATTGATCAATTGCTGAATTTGGAATGGAAGTACCTGCTTCCCATCGGACTTTTCAATCTGCTCCTCGCCACTATTGTGGCAATCATGGACTGGCATTTTTAATAGAAACATCGGCTGGAGGGAAAAGACAAGTTCTTTCAACCTTCTTGTGTCCAACTGTAGAGCTATCCAATCCTTGACAACGAAAGATTGGTAGCTATTAGCCCAAGACACGGGCTTACCCTTTGATATATTGCCTTTTTTGAACAATACGAGGCGCTTATTCTCCCTTGTTGACCCGCTTATTCTCCCTTAAAGAAGTTAAGTCAGATGGATTTTGCATCTGAAATCGCAGCCTAAATATTTTTTAACAAATCTTTATCTCGCTTTGCCGCAGGCTTTTAGACTACTTTATTGAAAATATATAGTACTATGCCTTGCACAGTACATGATAATAACCATATCTTTGCATTGTCAAATAACTTGTATAACCATAACAAACCGAAAAGATATGAAAAACAAAATCTCGACCATCGCGATTATTACAACCTATTTTCTGCTCATGGGAACTCTTGGAATCATTGCTTCTGTTCCAAATCAAGTATCTAAAGCATCAAAGGAGCATGTTCGTCGCGAAATTATTCGCAACATATCTATTCCTCGGATGATGAGTGAGGGAACAGACATTACGGAAGTCAAGGCAGTGGTCAATGTAGATGAATCAGGGCGGGTCCGGGTAGAGGATGTACAATCATCGAATCAGGAGTTAAAAAACTATATGTTAAACCAATTGCAAGATATCAGTATTAAAAATGTGGCTAATTCCGAAAGAATTATTCTGATCGTCCGTTTTATAGCGTCCTAAACTTAGCAACTTGAAAGACTTCACAATGGATCTGGAGGACGAAAAGCACGAAATACATTTTCAGGCAGCACTTAAAATCAAGTAACATGAATATTGAAAACAATAAGGCACAGATGCGCAAAGGGGTTTTGGAATTCTGCATTCTGGCCATTCTCTCAGAAGGGGAACATTACCCCACCGAAATGATCGAGCGGATGAAAGAATCAAAATTGCTCATTGTGGAAGGGACTTTGTATCCCTTGCTGACACGACTAAAAAATGATGGGCTGCTCTCCTATCGTTGGGAGGAATCTACTTCCGGCCCACCAAGGAAATACTTTTCCTTGACCGAAGAGGGTAAAACGTTTCTGAAAGAGCTGACCGAAAGTTGGAACGAGTTGACCGCCTCTGTAAACAATATCATTCACCTAACCACAAAAACGAATTAAGATGAGAAAGACATTGAATATCAATCTCGCAGGCATGGCCTTTATCATGGATGAAAATGCTTACGAATTACTGCACGGCTATCTCGACGCACTGAAACAAAAATTCAACGACGAAGCAGAGCGAAAAGAAATTCTAAACGACATTGAAGCGCGCATCGCCGAAATGCTGGGCCAGAATTTGGCCAAGCGCAAAGAGGTAGTGAGTCAAGAAGAAGTACAGTTAATCATAGATGCAATGGGCAAGCCGGAGGATATTGCCGGAGAAGAACCTACAGCCGAAGAAACAGAAAAAACGACTGGTGCTACAGTAGCCAAGTCCGACCCGGTGAAAAAGAAATTATTCCGTGATCCAGATGAAGCAAAAATAGGAGGATTGATTTCAGGGCTCTGCCACTACTTTGGTATCAACGATCCAGTTTGGATCCGCATAGCGGCCATCATTCTGATTTTTGTAACCTATGGGAATATTATTTGGCTCTATCTGCTCTTGCTGATTATCGTACCCAAAGCAAACACAGCCGCCGAAAAATTACAGATGAAAGGAGAGCCGATTAATATCACCAGTATTCAAAAAGAAGTGAAGGAAGCTGCCAGTAGGGCAAGCAGTTCGGTAGAACACTTTGTGAGGGAAGAAAATTTCTTTGAGAAACTGTGGGATATTTTCACTCAAATTCTTAAAGTAGCTTTCAAATTAGCAGCTATTGTAGCAGTTGTGTTTGCCATGATTGCTCTAGTGGCTGTCAGCATTGGCTTTGGGACTTTTTATCTACTGGGAACTTCCTCACTGGCAGATGCTTCCAGACTAATAGTGGACAACACCTCCACTATCTCTCTGTTCAGTTTTGGCTTCTTGCTTTTTTGTGCTACTCCGATTATTGCAGTGATTTATCTCAGCCTGAAAATAATATTAGGGCATCGTTCACCAGCGCGTCCTCTGAAATGGATTTTACTGGCATCATGGGTCACCGGTTTGGTGTTGCTCCTGATATCCGGTTATAAAACCGTCATAAGTTTTAGAAGTGAAGCCAACAGAAAGGAGCAGTTAGCCTTAATCCAACCAGCTCAAGGCACGTTGGCGGTTCAATTGACCGATGGCACTGGAAATAGCTTGGATGAAAATGAAAGCATACTAGAAGATTTCCATATTGATATGGATGGGGTTTATATCAACGGAACTAACCTGCGCGACCTGTTAGAAGTTCCTATTGGCAAACCTCATATTGAATTGATGCCCGCAGTAGGAGATTCATTTTATATTCAGGAAATTACGGTGGCACGAGGAAGGGACAGACGAGATGCTGAGCAAAATGCTGCATCGGTCATTTATAAATTCAGCCAAACGGATACTACGCTGAACCTTAATCCTAGATTATACATCAGTAAAAACAGAAAATTCCGAGCGCAGAAAATGAAAATTAGATTGGCTATTCCCGAAGGGAAAAAGGTGCAATTTGCCGATAACATAGACTACTGGCAAGCCGTTGTAAAAGATGACCCTCGTTTCAACGACACACAATTTGCTAATACAGTTTGGACGGTGGAAGGAGGAAAGGTGAAATGTCTGGAGGGAGAAAACCATTCGAGCAATAAAGGTGAAGATTCGGATGAGGACACCAATATTCATAGTTCCAAGGCGCAGAAACGGTCTGCAGAAAAGAAAGATAAGAACGGAGATTTTTAAATGCCCGTATCGAACAAACGATTCTTTGAAAGTGATTGCCTTTTGTATCTCATTCTAACATCTATCAGATGAAAACCAAATCATTCCTTCTAATTCTTCTTTCGCTGATTGGCTTGGCAATGCTCACTACTTTGGCTGGCTGCGGTCGCAGAGGAAACGGGCGTGTGGTAACCGAAGAGCGCAAAGTCACTCCTTTTACTAAACTTTCTATCTCTGGCGTATTTCCTATTGAGATTTCACAAACTGGTGAACCGGAGTCTGTAAAAGTGGAGGCCGATGAAAATCTTCAGAACTATATTGATGTCCGCAACGAAGGTGAATGACTATATATCGAAACCAATCAGGATGCGCCTATTCGGGGTAAGCCAAAAATGAAAGTGTACATCAACATCCGGAAAATAACTGAGTTGGAAAATCAGTCAATCGGAAGTTTGAAGACGGAAGGTGCTTTGAAATTAGATAGCCTAGAATTGTCCTCAGATGCCGTAGGTAAATTGAATTTGAATGTTGAAGCAGATTATCTGAGAGCCAACCTGAACTCTGTGGGAAGCACCACCTTGAAAGGGAAGGTTCGCGAAGCGCGCATCAATAACAAGAGTGTTGGAATGTTGTCCGCCTTTGATCTAAAAGTAGCGACACTCATGATTCACAACACGGCTGTCGGTATGGCTGAAGTTTATGCAGACAGTGCCTTTTATATTCGCTCCTCCGCTATTGGGATGTTGTATTATAAAGGACCGGGCGAGGTGAAAGAGCTGAAAAGTGAAGGAAAAGGAAAAGTAGAAAAGAAGTAAGTCAATCAGAATATTTTATCACAAAAATTAGAGCTATGCAAGTCATCTCCATCAACAACCATTATGCCTCCGGTATGAGACGTTTAGGGGCGTTCCTTATTGACCGGATCGTTATTTCCATCAGTTTAACTATCCTGTTTCGTGTTTTTTTGGGATGGGCATTTACCTACCCATTTGAAGGTAATTGGGATTTCTTTTGGTCGGATGGATGTATGTGGTCTTGGATAACCTGGCACAATCTGCTTCGTGAAGGGATCAACATCGTTTACTATTCGCTGATGGAATCTTCTAAATATCAGGGGACTTTGGGTAAAATTGTCTTGGGAATTCGAGTCACTGGCCTCAACAATGAGCGAGTATCTCTTAGCACCGCTTTACTCCGCAACTTGTCTAAAATACTTTCTGGCCTGATTCTGGGTATCGGCTATCTGATGATAATATTCGATAGTCGCAAACAGGGATTGCATGATAAAATTGCAGACACCCTGATTGTGAGGCAATAGCCAACAAAACAGCCCTTTCTGAGTAGTGATTCCCTCGCTGGCCAAGCGGAAGGGGTCTGCTTGTTACATACAAATAGCAAGAGTATGAATCTGCTTCATTTTTGAAACTGATGAAATCTTATTGCCGTATACGTAAGGACAAAACACACAAAAATGAAAAAGATCTTACCTCATTCAATTACCGTATGTCTGATTTTGTTTTCGTCTTATGCCTTTTCAGGCGGCCCAGACAGTAACAACTCAACATCCAGCTTTAAATCTACAGATGAGGAGGTTTCTTTAGATATAGAAAGAGGCAGGGGTGAGGTATTAATGCACCTCTTAATAAGAGATATGAATCAGTACCACCATATCGTTATAGAAAGAAGTGCAGAAACCCTTAATTATTTCGGTAAATGCAAATACATTTCCTGTGCAGATCAGCAAACCAAAGATGGCTATATGCTTCAAGCGGATCGCTTTCCTTTTTCTCCTGCCAAAGACGTTTACTATCGGGTTAAAACAGTGAGTAATGACGGAGTGGAAAGAGCCTATCCACCGGTACTGCTTGCTGCCGCAAAATAGAAATTCAAAGATTTTTGATTAACCAAAACGAGTCGCCATGGTGCGGCTCTTTTTTTGTTTTAGAATCTCTACGTTTTCAGCCCTTCGACGATGGTGGTCATTCCGGCGCGGCGAGAAGGAAACCAAGAAGCTAAAAGACTAACGGTCACAATAATAAGGAGAATGATAAAGGGGTCCGCCCATTTCAACTGGACAGGATAATAATCAATCACAAAACTCGACCATGCTAGGTTGCCGAGTTTGAGAAAATGAAAATGCATTTGCAACAGACAAAAAATATAGCCCAGAGCCAGTCCGCTGAAAGCACCGAGTAAGGAGGACAGTAGTCCATGAGATAAATAAATATTTCGGATAAGCGATTTTCCGCTGCCCAAGGCACGCAGTACCGATATGTCTTTTGCTTTTTCTATTACCAGCATGGAGAGCGAGCCTATGATGTTGAAGGAAATAATCAGGATTATAAAACCGAGAATAGCGGTTGTTACCCAGCGTTCAATCAGCATAACCCGATAGGTTTCAGCGTGCTGCTCATAGCGGCTTTTTACAATAAATCGTTCGCCAAGTAGAGAAGATAATTTTGATTTCATTTCGCCGAGGTTAGCTCCCGGAGCTGTTTTTATTTCATACGCCGAAACGGCATGTTCTTCGTTCAATAGTTCCCGAGCCTGATTCAGGCTAACGAAAACATACCTCGAATCAAACTCCTGTTGAATAGCAAATACCCCAACCGGTACGGACATGATTGTATTAAATGCATCGCTGGGGTTGAATGCACTTCGCACACCCTTACGCGGAACGGTAATTCGCAAAGGTTCCGCAGAACGCTGAACATTTACATTCAGCAATTGACCCAAGGTAGCTCCAATAACCGAATAGGCTCGGGAGGAATCATTAGGCAGAAAAGATCCGTCGCGGATACATTGATGAACAGAGGCAACCTCCTTATAATGTTCATCTACTCCTTTTAATGTCCCTAATTGGGACTGTGGTCCGTATTCCAGATAGGCATTCTCTTCCAACACACGCGATAACGAGATCACTCCATCCGTTCGGAGAATCTTTGTCATCTGCACGGAATCTTCCTCAAATGTTTTTCCCTGAATAGCGGTGATTTCAATATCGGGATAGAAAGAATTATAGAGCGACAACACCAAGCCCTCAAATCCGTTGAAAACCGACAGGACCACAATCAAAGCAAATGCCCCCACCCCCATACCCAGCATACTGATGGAGGAAATGATATTGATAGCGTTGGTTGATTTTTTTGAAAAGAGGTAACGAAAAGCAATGCGCAGCGCGAGCATGAAATGCTATTTCGATTTGGTAGAGCTGGATTTTTTAACAGTAGGCTTAGCCGCTTTTTTGACCGGACTCGACTTTTCCTTTGGCTCATCATTCTGCATTCCTAATTCAACGATTCTTTTGTCCTCTTCTTTTATTTTTTTGAAGACTTCATCCATGTGTGAAGCATACTCCAGAGTTTCATCTCTAAAAAATTCGATGTTTGGCATGATGCGCAATTGGTGACGTACTTTTTCCGCCAACTTCCGTTTCAAATCTGTTTTTTGCTCATTGAACTGATGAATGACCTCTTCCGGATTCTCCGCGTTGAAAATACTGATGTAGAACCGAACAAGTGAGAGGTCGGAAGTGATTTTGACGTTGGTAACGGTCACAAAAGATTTGCCATAGATATTTTTTCCGTCTCGGGCTAAGATATCGGTAAACGCCTCTCTAATGACAGAGACCAATTTCATTTGTCTGCGCGAATCCATCTGATAGTTTTAAAATGATACTGAAAAATTGCAGCCGATAAAAGTAAGAAATAATAAGCGCAACCAAGTGTTAGCAGAAGTGAAAAACACTCTGTGTGATAAACTTATATTTGTTGGCACATGAAGAATCTCTTCCGAATTCTCAAATATATCCGACCCTATTCGGGTTATGCCGGATTAAATATGGTGTTTAATATCCTCACGGTATTCTTCTCTCTCTTTTCGGTGGTGATGATTATTCCATTCCTTCAGTTGCTGTTTGAAAAGGTGCAAAATACCGCAGCACCTGAATTTCGCTTTGATGGCTCCTATTTTATGGACTACCTGAAATACATATTAAGTGCGCAGATTCAACAGCATGGTCAGGCAGCAGCACTCATAAAATTCTGTATAGCAGTAGCCGTCTTGTTTTTCTTCAAAAATATTTCCCGCTTTCTGGCAGTCTATTTTCTAGCTCCTATCCGTAGCGGTGCGGTACGCGACCTGCGGCAGGATTTATATTCCAAATTGCTGATACTCCCTCTGTCCTTTTATTCTAAAAGAAAAAGGGGGATATGATTTCACGAGTCACCGAAGATGTAAAGGAGGTAGAAACCAGTATCATCAGCTTCATCGAAGTCACGGTTCGCGAACCGTTGAATATTCTGATTTATCTGGCGGCTTTGCTTTTGCTTAGCCCTAAGTTGACCGCCTTTGTCTTTATAATGCTGCTGTTTACGGGGTTCATTATTGGCCGGGTAGGAAAAAGTCTCAAGCGACAATCCTCTGAAGCACAGGCTACGAGTGGACTACTTTTTTCTGTGGTGGAGGAAACCCTTTCAGGCTTGCGTGTGATTTATGCGTTTAATGCAGAAGATTTTATGCGAAATCAGTTTGCGCGGATCAATAACTCTTTATTTGGTTTGAATCGGCGTATCCTGACTCGCCGAGAGTTATCTTCTCCGCTCACTGAATTTCTCGCGATGTGTGTCGTTTGCAGTGTCCTGTATTTCGGGGGGATGCTGGTTTTAAAGCATGAGGGTCTCGAAGCTGAGACTTTCATTGGCTTCATGGTATTGTTTGCCAGTTGATTCCTCCGGCCAAAAATTTCTCCTCTGCGTTCTATAATATCCGTAAAGGGCTAGCCTCCGCCCAAAGAATCTTTGAAGTTATAGATGCTCAGGATGAAATTCCCCAAAAGGCGAACGCTACTCCTATTCAAGAACTTAAACAGAGTATAGAATATCAGGGCGTAGGTTTTTCATACTACAACTACGATAACAAAAAGATATTAGACAACATTTCCCTGAAAATTGAAAAGGGCAAAGTGGTAGCACTGGTCGGGCAGTCAGGTGCAGGAAAAACCACTCTGGTGGACCTGCTCGCCCGGTTTCACGATGTGAGCGATGGGAAGATTATGATAGATGACATAGATATTAGGAACTTTAAACTTCACGAGTTACGAAATCTATTCGGCATGGTGTCGCAGGAATCTATCTTGTTTAATGACACCGTCTTCAACAATATCACCTTTGGCATGCAAGATGTAACCCGGCAACAGGTAGAAGATGCGGCAAAAATTGCCAATGCACATGAATTCATTTCCCGGCTAGAACATGGCTATGATTCTATTATAGGCGACCGCGGTGGAAAATTAAGCGGTGGAGAAAAACAACGGCTGACCATTGCTCGCGCTGTATTAAAAAATCCTCCTATCCTGATTTTGGATGAAGCAACATCCTCTCTTGATTCCAATTCAGAAAGATTAGTTCAGGATGCCTTGGTAAAATTGATGAAAGGCCGGACCACTATTGTTATTGCTCACCGCTTGTCCACCATACAGCATGCCGATGAAATTATCGTGATGAAAGACGGGACCATTGCCGAGCGGGGAAATCATATCAGCCTGATGGCGAAGAATGGAATTTATAAACGACTGGTAGAGTTGCAAGTATTCTGAACCGGATCTTTAGGAATCGCGCTCTATGATTTGCAGATTGACCAATTCAACAATTTTGTCCGAGGCCTTTAAAATCTTGACGCGAAACTGATCTAAATTAAGCGACGCACCTGCGTCTGGTATGTCTTCTACTCCTCCTACAATATAGCCCGAGAGAGTAGTATATTCTCCTTCCGGAATTTTAAGATCATATTTTTCGTTGAGATAGTCCACTTCAATTCTTCCGGAAAAAACATACTCCGATTCAGAAATTTTTTTCTCTGTCAACCGCTCTACATCATGTTCATCCTCAATCTCGCCAAAAATTTCTTCCATCAAGTCTTCAAGCGTGATGATGCCGGCCGTTCCACCATATTCATCTACCACCCAAGCAATATTCTTTTTGTCGCGGATAAACTGTAGCATTAAATCACGCGCCGTCATACTTTCGGGGATGACCGGCAAACTTCGTACTGCCTGTTTGATTGTAGCGGGATTTTTAAGCAGGTCAAAATGATGGATGTATCCGATTATCTTATCTATAGTCTCCTGATAAACAATTAGGCGCGAGAGTTTAGAGTCTAAAAACTTTTTTTTCAGATCGTCAATTCCTTCGCTCACATCCATCCCTTGGATTTCCAACCGAGGCACCATGCAGTTCCGCACCTTGATTTCTTTCAGATAAAGGGCCTTCTCAAAAATATCTGTGTTGAGATGGTCGGTCTCTACATCACCTTCAAATTCGCTAACGGCAGTTTCTTTCACCAAATATTCCAAATCTTCTTTGGTAAACACTTGCTGGCTTTCCACCAGTTCCACGCCAACCACTTTATGAATCATCCAGCCAGAAATAACATGAAATAAATTGGAAAGTGGTTTCAACGGGACATAAAAAATATATTTTGTGGGGTACGCAAACCACAGCAGAAGTTGATCCGAATTTACCCGAAAAAGAATTTTAGGAGTCAGTTCACCGAAGATCAGTACAACAAAAGTGGTGACCATGGTTTGAATCACAAGTAGCCACAAGTCACTAAGTGCCAGACCAAAGTGATTTAGAAAAAAAGTGGCGTCCAGCAATCGAGCAATAAGGGAACCAAAAATAACGAGCATAACGTTTAGTCCGATCAGCATGGAACTGATAAACTTAGACGCATTATTAGCAAACTCTGAAACGATTTTCGCACTCCCCGAACCTTTTTCCTTCAACAATTCAATCCGAAACCGATTGGCTGAAACAAAGGCGATTTCGATTCCCGAAAAAAAAGCAATCAGGACAAGCGAGAGAATTAAGGCAAAAATCTGCATAGATTTCGAAAGTCAAAATAAGAAAAAAATATTACTCCGGCCAATGAGCCGGACAGCTAATTTTCCCCTTCCTCTTCCTTGTCAAATATTTTTTCTTTGAATTTCCGCTGTCCCCGTACATTGAACCAAATCAATAAACAGAACATAGCGCAAAAAAATGGAAAGTACACGTGGTTATCAGCAAGGGTTCCTATCCGTATCAGGTTATATATTGCTAAGGCCAACGCGCAAACTGCGGCGATAATCCAAGCTTTTTCCAGATATTGTAAAATCTTCATTGTGTGAAGGTAAATTTTTAAAGCTATCCGGTCTAAATGTTCCGGTTCAACCCGTTCGCCCATTTGGGTAGCATAATCAAGCCGAGCAATAGATAAATATAGTAGGTATAAATACGCCAAATGAGCGCAATCGCTACGCCCAAACCCACCGGCATAAAATCGCAGTTTAGTGCAAGGAAAGAAATCTCCGCCAATCCACTGGCACCGGGTGTAGCGGGAATCACCAGAAAAATCCAGAGAACATATTGGCGGGCGAAAACTTCTAAGACGGGTACCGCTTCTTGTGCAAAGGCGAAAAAAAGTGCTGCGGGAAGAATATAACGTGCAGACCAGTTGAGCAGGGTAGCGAAGAATATTTTTATCCAGAATCCAATAGGTTCATTCTTGTACTCGCGCGAAGTATTTTCTATTTCATCACCTAGATGGATCAGTCCCTTGCTGAATCTTTTCAAAAAACTCAGTCGGGCAATTTGATGAAAAAATCTTTTGGCAGAATGAGGCAAAATGAACAACGAAAAAGCAAGAAACAGGCAAAGTGAAAACATCAACACATATCCAATCCATGCCTTATCCGCCAAACTCCGAATGCCCTGCAAAATTTCATGACCGGCCAAGTCGGGGCAATAGCCCGGCAGCACCAGCATTTGATGACCGATGATGTAGTAGAGAATAGAAAAGACCAACACAAAAGAAAGGTTATCCAAAAAGGAATTGAGCATCAGCACCGCCGTGCTGCGACCGTAACTCAACCCACTTTTTTTCAAGATATAAAGGACAAAAGCTCCCTCGCTCAGTTTCGGGGTAACGGCAGCACTAAACTCCCACATCACGACAGTTTCAAATGTCTTGTACCACGAAAGGCGGTTACCGGTGCTGAGCCTCAACTTAAACATAAAAGCAAAACCCCGAATGACAATAATGAGTGCCGCTAAAGAAAGTCCCAAAAATAATTTGCCTGATAGTTCTACTCTGGCCAACGCCGAGGGATGAAAATTCGTGATAATGAGATAGGCAGAGGCCGATACCCCGATAAGTATCGGAATAATCAGTCGGGATAGTTTAAAAGATGGTGTGTTTTCTGCCTCGGACATGTACTAAATCAAGTCGCGAAATAGATAATATCTACGGGATATTTTAGATTCAGGGAAGATGGTCCCTTGTTTAGGCTCCTTCCATCATCCTCGCCACATATTTTCCGATGATGTCAAACTCAAGGTTCACTAGTGAACCGATTTTGACATGCTTAATATTAGTGTGATTATAGGTATAAGGAATAATAGCGACTTTGAAGGTATTGCGAGAAGCATCAAAGGCGGTGAGACTGATACCATTGATACAAATAGAACCTTTCTCCACTACCAGATTCTGCACAGAAGGCAGGTATTTGAATTGATATATCCAACTTCCATTTTGATTTTCTACCGCCAAACATTCTCCGCACTGGTCAACGTGTCCCTGCACAATATGCCCGTCTAAACGTTCACCTACTTTAGTACAGCGTTCCAGATTCAAGTTGTCACCAATTTTTAGTGTCCCCAGATTACTTTTCCTCAGCGTTTCATCAATAGCTGTGACCCGATGGGTTCTGCCTTTCACTTCAACAACAGTCAGACAAACACCGTTGTGTGAAACGCTCTGATCAATTTTCAGTTCTTCGGAAATCGGCGATTCAATAATCAAATCAACATTGCTTCCGGCTTTCTCCAGATGTATCACCTTTCCGATAACCTCAATGATTCCTGTGAACATTGACTGGTTCTACTTTCCCCTTATTAAATGAATAAACCCGCCACCCTTTTTCTGTCCGCTTAATGGCTGTTGTATCAATCCTCCGAGGCGCTGCTCAAAATAATACCCGGCATAGAGATAAACTCCTTCGCTCAACTCTTTACCAGTCTTTTGGTCGCGTCCATCCCAATTGATTTCTGGATCGGTCGTTTCAAATACTTTTTCGCCCCAACGATTATAAATCTTCATTTCAATTTTAGAAACAAACCGGTAAGGCTTGAAGGGTCGGAACCAATCATTGTTTCCATCTCCGTTTGGAGTGAAGGTGTTCGGCAATATATAATAGGGACAATTGTCCATACAGAACACATTGCTATAAGCACTTTCATTTCCCGCCCGATCAACAGCCGTGACGGCATAACATCCAGCCAGATTATCCGCCTGAATATGCTGAAAAGTGGTATCCTCTCTGCTACCGGTACTATCAATGCGAACCATATTGGAAGAATCGCTACCATAATAAATATAGAAATGATGGATTTGATTCGAGCAGGGATCATTTTGTGTTATCCAGACAAGGCGATTTACATATTCCTCCGTTGTCCAAGATTGTTCCAAATGAAGTTCGCAGTCATTGGTAACACTGAGAACCGGCGGACAAGGCGGTGTAGTATCTACCGGAATTTGACAATCCTCCTCCGATAAATTGATCAGAGGCGCAGGAAGAAATGCCGAACCATAATGCCCATATCCCTTTATAAAATAACAGTAGAGTGAATCATTGATGAGTCCGGTATCAGCAAAAGTATGCGTGTAAGAAACGGCGATAGAATCATACAGAGATGTTAGTTTATTCAACTTGAAAATGGCAAAGCTATCATTGATCCAAGGCACTTGCTCGCCCCAGGTCAGATTGAGTGCCTGATCTGATGCAAGTACATCCAAAAAAATGGAGGACGCAGTAGCTGTAGCGCCAACAGTATCGTTGTTTGAATAAAATAATATCCGATAGCTCCACGAAGTTGTTTTGGTATCCAGTAAAGAATCCACAAATACCGTATCATTCAAAGCAGCAAAGGAGGCGGCATCGGGAGTGCTGTGAATCATAATGGGGCTAGAAAAGCTAGAGCCATTACTCCGGTAAACATCAAACCGGTAAGGTGGAGGGAATAGTATAGTGTCCAAGTTTATTCCTCCGGCTAATGGCTTTGTCCAACGCACGAATACCTTTCCATCGGTTATATCTGTTTCCAAAATACTTACATTGATAATCACCGGTACGTTGATCGGCATAAACACGCAGGCTTCATTCGATGCTATACTTTGCTGCAAATCAAACTTGAGCGCCTCCAATCCATTCGGCGGTAGTTTATAGAATTCGGCTACCACCCGGTAGCTATACTCCTGTCCTACCACAGTCGTGTTGTCGCGATAGGTATATGCTTGAATATTATTGGTTGTGAGTTGGGTATATCCTCTTCCTGCCAAGCCGGTTTCACAATACTCAGGCTCGAAAGGGTCGCATCCAGTTTTTTTCCAAATAGAAAAGCCTCTGAAATAAGGGGAGGAAGCACAGATGTAGGGATTGTCCCAAGTCAGCGTTACTCCGTTTTTATCCGCCAATGCTTTCAGATTCTCCACCGGTGGAGGAATCACGCGAATCATCCAGGGTTTCAAATCCACCAGATTGGCTGCATTAGCACCGCCCGGGCCAGAAAGAGTATAGTTATCAGCCGCCCGAAATAAGACCATGTATGGCTGCACCTGAATATGGTCGCAGGTGGTGTACCATCTGAAACTACCATTAGCCGGATTTCCCGGCGTCGTACTGAACTTTGCCGGAGAGACCGCCACGCGAAACGGACCTCCATCTGCTGAAAGCGTCACGGTTTGTCCTGTATTTCTATCTCGTGCGGTTATCTGCGCCAGCAGGGTGTCGCCAGCCCGAATGCACGTATCGGGAATCAGGGCAAGTTGTGGCGGGTCGTTATTCTGATTCAATACAATAATCTGCATATCCCGTTCCAGCGTTCCAATATTGATTCCCTGTCGGTATTCATGAATCACGAAGGCGATATTGAAAATGCCTTGTTGACAAGGCACCGCCCAAATAATCTGTCCGGTGAACCGATTCATTTGAAAAAGATTATCCGGTCGTCCCGCCGCGCGACAAAACTGGTCTGGATAAACATAAAGCGGCACCTGCGCATTGACGTTCTGCAACGGGGGCATTAGTTCAAAAATCAAACTGTCACCATCCGGATCTACCGCCAATGGATTGTGATAGAAAGTGTCGTTGACGTTGGCATAGTCTATCGGTGGATAGTAAAGAATAGGCGAAGAGTTAAACCCTATATTAGCAAGGTCGGTCGGAAATTTGACCGTGTCTTCGAGATAGAAAGGAACATTGACCGAATTGGACATGTTCACAATGCTTTCCATCCGGTTTTGGTCGTAAAAGTTGATGATATAATAGCGGTTCGGTGGCGGCGGCGCTCCGGGATATTGATGCTCGCCGACGTAAACATTCTTCTTAATGTCATCCGCTACAAAAACTCCATCAGGCACTCCGTTGGGTGGATTGACATCCGGCCCGTTTCTCCGCACCAGATAAGAACGAGAGCCGTCGCCCCAGGTAATGTCAATAGTATCTCGGTCAGCCAAATTGCTGGGCGAACTCCACTTAGAATACGTGATGACTGTTGCTTCTATCCGATAGTTTCCAACGACTCTATAAAGAATTTCTCCGGCGCGGTAGTGTGTAGCAAAAACCATCTGTACGCCACTGAACAAAAGCAGGGAAAGAAGAAAGTATGGTTTTTTTAAAAAGATCATCTTATAAAAAGAAGCGCACTCATTGAAACAAAGGTTAGGGTGTATGATTCGGGATGCTTAGATATTGATACATGAGCAACCATTCCGATTCAGGGCTTTTATCTTTCCCCTAATTAAGCAATACTATCCCTTAATACCTATCTTACTCCTACTCGTCATAATGTCGCGGTCAAAAAGATATAAGCCGCTCTTATCAGAACCTATCATATCCAGTTTCTCGTTCAGGCGGCGCGCCAGTCTTTCTTCCTCAATCTGCTCTGCCACATACCATTGCAGGAAATTATGTGTGGCATAATCTTTTCCATGCAAGGAAATATCTACCAGTTCATTAATGCTTCCAGAAACAGTGATTTCATTTTTCAGAAAGGTTTCAAAAGCCTTTTTCAGCGAGATGAATTTCAGCGCTGGTTGCTTCAAGGCAGGAATGACGGCATTGCCTCCGCGCTCGTTCACAAACCGAATCAACTTCATCATGTGCAGGCGCTCTTCTTCTGATTGCATGTAAAAGAACTCACTGACCCCTTCCAGCCCCGGCTGCACGTCGGCCCAAGAGGCTATTCCAAGATAGACCTGTGAAGAGTCTGCCTCGTGGGATATTTGTTTGTTTAAAGCTGCTTCGATTTTTTTCGTCAACATATAATTGGTTTTTTATGAAATTCGAAATTAAGATTTCCCTGTGATACCGTACAGGAAAGGATTCCAAATTTAACCATTATTCTTCATGTCACTCGGAATATTGGAATTAAGTTTTGTAATGCTCCTCTGAATAGATGGCGCCATCTAAGTTAAGAACGGCCTTTATAAAATCTTTATAGGACTTTTCGATTCTTTTATACATTATTTATAATATCAAGTCTACTTTTGCAACGTAATTCAAACATCTTGTCAAGGTTTCTTTTCAATCGTCCGCAGAAATCAACCCAATACCTCGTCAGTATTATCTCGATAGTATTGGTAGTAGCTGTCGGCTACACTACTTATGATTTTATCGGTTACCAGATTATTGCCTTTGCATTACTGGTAACGGTATCTGTCTTGGCAATGTTCTATGATATTATCCCGGTTCTGCTTTCAGCGTTTTTAAGTGCCCTGCTATGGGACTTTCTTTTTATTCCACCTCGTTATACTTTTTCAGTTGGTTCTACCCAAGATCGGATCATGCTGGTTACTTACTTCATTATTGCTTTAGTGAACGGGGTATTGACTTATAAAATCCGGCAGGTGGAAAAGGAAGCTAGAGACAAAGAAGAGAAAGCAAATGCGGTTAAATTCTACAATACACTATTGAACTCTCTGTCGCATGAGTTGCGCACCCCTATTACTACCATTATTGGTGCTTCAGATAATCTTCAATCAGAAAATGAAAAATTTTCGGAGGAAAATAAAACCCAACTAGTGCATGAAATATCTAGGGCGGCATTAAGGCTAAACGAGCAAGTCGAAAATCTGTTGAATATGTCGCGAATTGAGTCCGGATTACTAAAACCTAAAAAAGACTGGTGCGACGTGAATGAGATTATATATGCTGCATTGAAGCTGGCAGCAATTAATCTTCGCCATCATAAAGTAAATGTCCATATCCCCGAAAATTTTCCTCTGTTTCAACTTGATTTTGTGTGGATGGAACAAGCGCTTTTTAATCTGGTTAATAACGCCGGACTATACACACCGGAGAATACTGTTATCAGCATCAAGGCGACCACCAGAGAGGATAAACTGATTATCACCATATCAGATAATGGAAAAGGGTTTCCTGATAATGAAATCAACAAGGTGTTCGATAAATTTTATCGGCTTCAGGGAGCCAAATCTGGTGGCACCGGCTTGGGTTTATCTATTGTCAAAGGTTTTGTAGAAGCACATGACGGCATAGTGTGGGTAGAAAATTCGGTTTTGGGCGGCGCACGGTTCACTATTGAAATTCCGGCGAAACATTCCTATCCTAAACTTACTGAAAAATGAACAACGCTGAAATATTAGTGATAGATGATGAAGCCGCTATCATCAAGTTGCTGGAAATTACCCTGCAATCCAATGGCTACAAGATTCACTCGGCGGAAACCGCAAAAGCAGGTTTAATAGCTGCCGCAAACCATCCACCTGATTTAATACTGCTTGACATCGGGCTGCCAGATGCCAGCGGACATGAAACTTTGGAGAAGCTAAGAGAGTGGTACAACAAACCAATTATCATCTTGTCGGTGCAGAGCAGTGAAGAAGATATTGTGAAAGCACTGGATAACGGAGCGGACGATTATTTAGTGAAACCATTTCGCACCGGAGAGTTATTGGCGCGCATCCGTTCCGCACTGCGTAAAAACACAGAAGAATCCGAATCGGTTATTAATCTGGGTGATCTTTCTCTAGACTTAATCGCAAGAACGGTGAAAAAAAATAATGAGGTGCTGAAATTAACAGGCACTGAATATAGTCTGCTGACCTTGCTGATGAAAAATGAAGGAAAGGTAATGATACACCAGTATCTGCTCAAGCAGGTATGGGGCCCCCAATATGTTCATGAATCACAATACCTGAGGGTGTTTATTGCACAACTAAGAAAAAAAATAGAAACCGACCCTAACCGACCAGAGTACATTATTACAGAGTCGGGGGTAGGCTATCGGTTTGCTGGAAGATAAATCAAAACCATAATTATAGTTTATGAATTCGACGAAAATATCGGAATGAAACCCTCTGACCCCAGCAGCAGGAGCACAACTGCCTTTGATTTCTACTTGTTTGTGTTATCTGCTAAACGGCTTAATCGCTTTTTATATCGAGTTCGCAAACCAAAATACTAGCATGATTAACTTCTCAGGATGCGAAGGGAATACTTCTCCCAGCGGCGACCCCGTGTACTTTACGGCCGATCTTGTCAAGGACGAAAACCGGATTATTCTTTCCACCATAGTTAGATTTTAAAAAG
Organism: Bacteroidota bacterium; assembly: GCA_016722375.1. Classification (NCBI taxonomy): domain Bacteria; kingdom Pseudomonadati; phylum Bacteroidota; species Bacteroidota bacterium. Next base: position 77,823 of record JADKJG010000005.1, read on the forward strand.
CAAATGAACGATAGTCAAAAAGGAAGTCCCACCAAACTTACGACCGCAGGCATTCTCATCACACTTGGAATAATATATGGCGATATAGGGACCTCTCCTATCTATGTACTGAACGCGATTGTAAGCGGGCATTCCATTTCAAAGGAACTGGTGTATGGTGGCATCTCTTGTGTTTTCTGGACCTTGCTTATCATCACTACGTTCAAATATATATTCCTTGCGCTCAATGCTGATAACCGGGGCGAAGGTGGCATCTTTGCTCTTTATGCGCTCATAAGGCGATATAAAATTAAATGGACCATTTTCCCAGCTATTATAGGATGTGCCTCGTTGATTGCTGATGGATTTATCACACCGCCCATTTCCATCTCTTCTGCCATTGAAGGGTTAAAAATTCTTGATCCTGATATTCCAACTGTACCGATTGTACTGATCATTATTTTCGGGCTCTTTCTTTTTCAACAATTCGGCACTCGGATTGTGGGCGGAATTTTCGGTCCGGTGATGCTCATTTGGTTTACGATGATTGGTATCTTTGGCCTGATAGAGATATGGCAATTTCCCTCTGTACTGGCAGCGCTGAATCCCTATTATGCCTTTCATTTGCTGCTGAAATATCCGGGGGGATTTTGGTTGCTGGGAGCAGTATTTCTCTGCACCACCGGTGGCGAAGCTTTGTATTCTGACCTCGGCCACTGTGGCAAACAAAATATCCGTATCAGTTGGACTTATGTTCTACTCATGCTATTACTCTGTTACTTTGGACAATCTGCACATCTGCTGCGTCTCTTCAATGGCCAGACATGGCCAGAAGGACACTCTACTTTCTTTTCAATGATGCCCAAATGGTTTCTTCCGGTGGGCATTACGGTTACCACGTTGGCTACGATCATTGCTTCGCAAGCGCTGATATCTGGTTGTTTTACTTTGGTGAACGAGGCGATGAAACTTCGCTTATGGCCCAATCTGAAAGTGATTTTCCCAACCGCCTTTCAAGGCCAAATGTATATCCCGGCAATCAACTGGTTTTTATGTGCCGGTTGTCTGGCAGTCGTATTGATATTTCGCGAATCCGGCAATATGGAGGCAGCCTATGGATTGGCTATCACTATCAATATGTTGATGACCACTATTTTGCTTACGTATTTGATGTATGTACAGCGACGACCTGGCCTTTTTACTTGGGGTATATCGGCATTGTTCATCTCCATCGAACTATCATTTTTTGTTTCTAACCTGAAGAAATTTGAACACGGAGGATGGTTCACATTCACCATTGCGGTGGCTTTATTTTTCGGCATGTGGATTTTCTATAAAGCAAGACAACTACGCAAAAAGCATATTGAGTTTGTAGAAATAGGACAGCACGTCAATGCGATAAAGGAGTTGATGTCGGATGATTCTATTCCGCGCGAAGCCAACAATCTTGTGTATATGAGCATGGCGAACGATAAAAGCCATATTGATTCCAACATCATCTATTCCATCTTTCGCAAACGACCGAGGCGCGCGGACATTTACTGGTTCATTCATGTCGAAATAACGAATGAACCTTACGGGGCTTCCTACATGGTGGATACGATTGTTTCGCGAAGAATATTTTTTGTGCGGCTCTCTTTCGGCTTCAAAGTGGAACACAAAGTCAACCTGATGTTCAACCAGATTGTGGAAGAAATGGTGCAAAACGGTGAAGTGGATGAAGTATCCCATTACCCATCGTTGCGCAAATTCAATATGCCAGCCGACTTTAAATTTATCCTGCTCAACAGCCGGGTGGCGATTGATGATGCTTTAACTCCTTATGAACAGTTCATCATCAAGGGCTACCGTTTTATCAAAAGCATCTCTCTATCAGCAGCCGAAGATTTTGGCTTGGAGTTAACCAATGTAGAAGAAGAAACGGTACCCATCCGCATTGCGCCTTCCACCAAAATTGATTTGGAAAGGGTGAAATAAGAACACACATCTGTATATCCTATTTATGCCATCCTATTGGCAACAGAAAAAAAATCAACCGGGAGGAGCGATCTATTTGTATTTTGATGTATGCTTTTGTAATGATTAAGGCATTTTTGTAGCGGAGCAGCCCTCCAGCTATCTTGCACACTTCTTGAGCGAAGCTGCACACATTTTTAGTGAACACTCCCATCGGCGGACTATTCTAAGCGTTTCACATAAAACCTTAGCTGTTTTGCACAAAACGCTATCTGTCTTGGTGCATTCATTGTCTGTTTTGGTCAAAACGCGAGGTGTTTTGTATAGAACCATCGGTGTTTGCCTCAAAACGCATAGTGCTTGGTACAAAATAGTATCTGTTTGCATCAAAACGGCGCAAACACCTTGTCTGTCAGGCACTTTACTTTATTTTTACGATTACAACGAAATGTAAAGAACAATTGAGTTTCATCAAAGCTGAGTTAATCGCGCTTTTTCTAATCATCCATTCCTGCCTACTCTGTTTTGGGCAGCAAAACAATTCGCCCTATCGCATAACTTCTGAAATGGAGCTCACTCTTGGGATAGGAACCATAGTGCTGGCCAGCGGTTCTTATGTGATAGGCGACGCATTCAGTTTGCCTTCTAAACAATCCATCTTATTACTGGACCGTGCCGATGTAAATCGTTTTGATCGGGGCGCAACTTATAACACTTCAAAAAGCGCGAGATATATTAGCGATATTACTGATTATGCGGCCTTATCCCTGCCCTTGTTCCATTTGATTTCAAAGAATTCCAGACGCGATTTTGGGAAGATTGTAATAATGAGTGCCGAAACAATGCTTGCCTCTACAGCCCTGACGCTGCTATTCAAAAATTCGATACACCGTCCTCGTCCTCTGATGTACAATCCTAATGTTCCAATTGAAAGCAAGTGGAAGAAGGACAACTATCGGTCTTTCTTTTCTGGACATACCGCTCAAACTGCCGCGATGAGTTTTTTCTTTGCACAAACATTTTCAGATTATCATCCTCGTTCAAAATGGAAGCCAGTGATTTGGTCTGCCTGCGCTGCTCTTCCCGTTTTGACAGGAGTGATGCGCTATGAAGCAGGAAAACATTATTGGACGGATGTGATTACCGGCTATGCAGTGGGAGCGTTGGTGGGTGTTGGAATCCCGTACTTACACAGAGTCGGAATGAAAAAGAAAAAAGAGAAACTTGATTCTGCTATTCTGAAATAATATGCACTTCAGTTCTCCGGTTTTTGTGTCGACCTTGAGGAGAATCATTATTAGTAATGGGCTCTGTGTCCCCACAACCTTTTGCCTGCAACCGTTCAGGAGCAATACCTTTTTTCTGCAAATACCGTTTCACCACATTGGCGCAGTCTTCTGACAATGTTTGATTGGTCTCTACTGCACCTACGTTATCCGTATGCCCTGCAATTTCAATCACCAATTCTTTTTTCAATGGCATGTACTCCGCCCCAACTGGGCGAAGATATTTGCCTCCGTCCCGCAAGAATGGCAGCTTATAGCTGCTTTCAAATATCCAAATGCTATCATCCTTACTTTGACAAGGGCACAGCATATGCCGAGGAAGATGCTTGGTTGGTTTATCAGAAAATTACTGAGCGAGCGTGAAGCGCAGCGTTAAACCTGCTCTGGTATTAGTTGTGGCAAAGCTGTTAGATATTTTCGGGATAGTTCTGGTCTGGTCGAAGAACAGCCGCACGTTCAACTGCTTGCTGATGATATAGTCAATAGAAGGTTGTATGGTATAGGTGACGGCTCCTTGAGTTATCTGCGGCTGTAGTTCGTCAATCCGGTGGTTGATTGTTACATTATCCCGATAGCTGAAATCGAAACGGAAGTTCAGATCATTATCTAACCGGATTTTCTTCCCCTTAATCCGGATAGGCAGTTTTAGCCCCTTCACTTTATATCCTGCGCCAAAGGTAACCTGCTTTGATTTTAATTCGATGAGTTGGAAATCGGCGAAGTTCATCGTCATCATCCGGCTCATCTTGTAATCAAACTTGGCTGTGATATTGTTTTTGGTGGTCATGTCAATACCAATAAGCGGCGAAAATTGTTCATTCATCAACACGCTGGGCATATTATATGCAGGATAAAAATTGCCGTTCAGGCTGTCCAGCCCCGGCTCGCCGTGTTTGCGGATGCTTTGTGTGTAATCCAGATTGGTTTGAAAACTACTCACGGTCAAGGTAGAACTATATCCGTGCGTAATCGTCAGATTGGAAAACACTTTTTGAATCCATTTGAATTTAGAGAATCCGGTATAAGCAATACGCCAGTTAGGCATCGGCAAGCTGCGGAAAGGATTGAGGTTGATCTTGTTAGGATTCTTCCCTTCATAGGCTGCGAGAAATGCCGGAATCAATACATCCTGAGATTTAGGACCATAGCCATTTGTATAGGCATTATTATAAGTGGTATCGCTGGGGTTGAAATAGGTACCGGTGCCCAGCCTCTGCGAAATAATCTCCCGGTTAGCTTCAAAATTTCGATAGACCTCCGAGAAGCCCTGGGCATCAATTTTCTTAAACATGGTTTTTACTGGCAGATAGGAGATAGTATAGGAACCCATATCTACCGGATTGAGATGCTGAAAGCTGTAATCACCGTTTATGTCCGGCACGTATTTAAAGAACTCTAAATGGTTGATGGTCTTATCCCAAAACAGCGTGAAGTCCACTTTCAAATCAGGGAATGGCTCAAAGCCTGTAGTTATATCTAATCGCTGCGAACGCAGTTGAGTGAACTGCTGATTCAACAGAGTATCTTTGGAAATCCAGCCTTTTTCAGCAGCCCGATCTAACCAGGCATTTCGTTTGGCTATGTCCGTTCCATAGAAGAACCGGTCACCGGGTTGCCCACCAAAAACAAAATCAAAGCCCGGCGCACTGCGAATGTTATTGTCCGTAGTGAAGTCATTGTTGTGTACCTGATTTCCCAATATCTGCGAATAGCCCACGAAACCGGGAAGGGTAGTAGATTTATTCTCCTTATAATCTATCGTAGCTCTCTTTAGCGCCAACAGAGGCCGTATAGGTATGGAGATGAACGAGTTGGATGGGAACTGTTTGGTGTTGAAATCTGTTTTTTTCTTTCTGATGGCTTGACGGTTCGCTTTCAAATCTTTCTTCAGTTTTTTGATGGTTGCCTTTTTATTGCCACTGGTGTCGGCCTTCGTCTCCGACTTTGCCAGTTGCAGATCATCTTTCAATTTACTGCGTCTTTCCTTTAGCTTTTCCAGTTCGGTTTTAATTTTTTCGCGAGCCTTTCTCGTGGCTTCGCGTTTTTTCGTGTTCTCTGCTTTGTCGCCCACATTCGGGTTGGGTGAATTATAAGTTTTCAGGAAAGGTATTTTGTCATAAATCTTGCGGAAGTTTAAATCAACTTTCCCTCTGCTGTTTTGAGAGTTATTGATGGTATTTGCCAGTGTATTCTGCACTAGCTTTCCTGTGACCGGGTCCGACTGCCAAGGGAAGGCTGTCCAGTTATAAGTAGAAGTATATCCGACATTGGAATTGATGAAATCAAAAATGGGTATCTTGTTAATAGGTATGTTGTAGCTAACCGCGAGCGACTGATTGTAATTGGTATTCCGGCCACCCTGTTTGAAGTTATGCCATACCTCCTGTCGCTTTTCCTTGGTGTTGAGCGGCCCATCCGGTTCGTCCAATCGCCCATTATTCGTGGCATTAAAATCAATGCTTAACGACTTAAAAGGATTGTATTTTAAAGTGTAGGTTCTAATCCATCTAAAATTCTTGCTGTAAGTAGTGGGTATTTCAAAATCCACTTCTCCCAACGGACGAAGTTTTATTTCATGTAAATCACGAGTCCATTGTGTGGTGACGGCCAAAGTGGATGGGAACGGATTGAAGTTAAAATCACGGATAATGTCAAACCACTTAGATTTAGATTTGAATACTTTTTTCAGCGGGGTGAAATCCTTAATCTGCGGTGCATAGCTCCACCCTATCAATCCCAACCATGCTTTTTTAGAGTTCTTTTCGATGAAGGGGTCGGTTAAAAGAAGTTCATTGTAGGAATAAGTCAAATTAAAGTTCCCCGGGTCATAAATCTGCGGAGCCTTCTGCTTAGTTTGCGGCACCACACGGACATTGCTGAAATTGAATCCTCGATTGGTGTTGATGGTTTGTACCTGTGCGCGGTAATTTCTTGCAGAATCATTTCCATAAACCGAGCGAAGATTTTTGATGGCTTCTCTGGTAGGAATGTCAAATTGGTATGGGTCAAACTCCGGTGTGCTGAAAGCCTGAGAGTAGTTACCATAGAACGGTATCCGAATACCGGCTTTGGCCGGAAGCAATTTACCCACTTCAATGTTGGAGGAAAAGTCGTACTTATATAGATTGTCCTTATACCGTTGTTCAATTTTCTGCTCCACCTGTCCGAAACCTTTAGTGTGCATTTCGCCCGCGAGATTCACATTACCCAAATCTGCCAGTTTGATGCTCATAGTACCCAAGGCCGCGGAGCCGCCAAATTCTTCAAAACCATTCACCCGCATTTCGTTGAACCAAACTTCTACGCATTTTGCTTGTCCATCGTCGCCGTCGCGCAAGGGATTATTGGCATCGGCCACACCGGGATTTCTGATTCCCAGCATCATAGTTTTGATGGCTCCGATGTCCGGGTTGCCTACAATGCTCAACAACTTGCCTTTGGAATCAGTAGTATAAAACGGCGCGCTGTGTGGAAATCCTGGTGTAGCATTTCTTGCTTGTTTCAGTGCGATGAAATCTTTCAGCGTGATGTCCATCACATTGCTGTCGGGCCAAACAATTGTGCGGTCAGAAGTATTGCCGCTGTTGTAAGAGCCATCTGCTGTGATTGTTAATGGGATTTCATATTGGTAGTAGTTATCCTTGAAGTCAGAGCCCACACGAACAAAGGCGGTTACTTCCTTGTCGTGAACCGGCAACTCCCCCTCTACCCGGTTGGCATGAACAAACATCTTGAGAGTTTTATAACGCCTCAAATCAAGCATCAGGTTTTTAAACACGGCTTTGGTCTGGCAATCTTTCAGATCGCAGGCAGAAAGCGCGATAGATTGTTCGTCCTGTGCAATCAACAAGTTGGCTTGCGCCCCTAAGGTTTGTTGCCTTTCAATGTCCGGTGGCAAAATATAGTTGACCGGTGTTTTGCTGCTATTGGTTTCTACTCCTACAGAGGCTACATTAAAGTAGGACGAAGGCGAATTGTCCGTGGCCAAGCCTTCACAAGGATCATCCAGAGGCAGATTATAAGTACGCCATTGATTGCGGCGCAACTCCAATGTGGCAAAACGCAGCACCACTGCTGTATCTTCCCAACCGGTCATAAACATCCGCATAAACTGGATGGATTTGAAATCCGGTATGCCGCCCACGCGCGCGCTATATTTTTGAATCGGAATTCTGAACTGTAGCCAACGGCTCGGTATATTCTGATAATCCACTCCGGTGCCTTCAACCTTTGAAACGATGTAAGGATTGTTTCCTACATCCATGCCCGGCTTTAAGTCCAATTCATACTGAAAGTATTCCTCATTCTCATTTAATGAGTTGTCTCTATTTAAATCTTCTTTGTCCGGCACATTGGTCTGTGCGGTAGTCTGTACACTGTTTGTTTGCACCGGTGAGTTACCTTCCGGTCCGCAATAATCTTTATAGCGGGTGAGGATGTTTCCTACGTTGCCATAAACATCTTCGTCTTTGAAGAACACATAATTATCAGAGGACGGATCGTTTTGAAGTTTGGCAAACACACTCGGATCAACCGTCTGTTGAATCTTATTCAGGAATACCTGTTTTTTTTGCCGCTCATCTTCATCGCTTAATCCATCCAAACCGAGATCCTGGACATTTCGCAGGGCGGGGTCATTATCAAAAGCATCTACCAAAGGCGGTAGCCTAGGCACTCTTCCCCAAGCGGTGTTGTCCAATGAAGTGGTATCGGCGCTTAGTCCGTTTTCAAAAGACATACGCGAATCGCGCAGGATGTCTTCAGAGATACTTCCCAAATTAAAATACAGTTTGCCACCGGTACTGGTGGTGTTATAAAGGAAGGGATCCATCATCCAGAACTCGATATATTCTACGTTGGTTGCCTCTAAGTCACTGTTATCAATCCCTCGCATCACACCCGCCCAACGGCCACGAGGTGTTTTTAAACTGCCATCTTTATTAACTCCATACGTTTTCGTTTGAAAACCCGGATCGGCCTGATCGCTATACTCATAATTATATGGTCCCCGCTCTCTTGGATAAAAAGCCAAGTCTAAGGTATAGACATTTTGATCCAGTGTTTGTACCGGACGATTAGGAAAAACTTCCTGCATCGGAATCAACCGCACATAGTGATTCTTGGTGTTTTCCGGCAATGCCTTTACAATAGCGGGTGCATTAAAATCTGTAAAGAACGAGTTGTCAATCCGATACCATGCCAGTTTGGCCCGGTTGTATCCATACCGGTCATCGTTAATGAGATTTGCCTCCGGAAACATTATTTTACCCGAAGCGTCTGGCGAGTTACGAGGTGTTGACGCCAACTTCCAACTGATGGCCGGGGTGCGCAAATCATAACCGGTGCTGGTCCCTTCAAAATCATCAATATAAACCTGCCCTTGCTTACCCGGACCATTAATGGCTTTGGAGTGCCCCGGCTTCAGATAGGCGAACTCTCCATAAGTGGAGATGGTGGACATTTCCTTGGTAGAATAAAAGGGCAATTTATCTAAGGCCTTCGTCAACCAAGGCGCATTGGTTTCATATTTGAAGTCCAGACCCATAATAGTGTTCTGAATGGGGTCATCGCCGATATTTACTTTTTGGGTGAAGGGCCGTTCGCCCATGTGCATCAGCGTCCCACCAATATTTATTTTGTTACTGATCCGGTAGTCTAATCTCGTTCCAAATAGCGAGCGAACTTGCGTGGCAAACAAGTTATTGTTTTCATAATCCACCTTCACCTGTTGTCCCGAGTTAAGAATTCCCTGATCCAATATGGTCACCCTTCCTAAATTATAATCCACGGTGTACTGTGCGCCTTCCACTAATTTTTGTCCACCGGCGGTAACGACTACCGAGCCTCGTGGAATATTCCCTGCCCCCAGCGAAATCTGATTGGCACTGGTGCCTTTGTATTGCCCCTTAATAACAAAGCGATTAAACTCCGGATATTGTTGCGCCCTGAATTTTGTAGAGTCATACAACTGATCATAGGTATACTGGTTAATGATGCTCTCACCGGTGCCACAGGTGGTGTAAGCATTTCGAAGATTAGAACCAAAAGGCTCCACCACCGGAAATATCAATCGTCCGTTTTGTGGAAGGATTGTTACACCCGGTATAAAATCAAATAGCCCATCCGGCTGTGGGTCATTGTTTGCATTGAGTTTGTCCAGATTCATTACGCGGATAATCGGCTTGCCTTCAATACAGCCTTTGGGCATGTAACGCTTTAATCCGCCGCCCGGGTCATTGTAGTAAATGTCAAGACGAAAATCTTCGTTGCTTACATTATAAGCTCCGAGCGAGTAGATGTTTTTCATCATCAGTCTCCATATTGGAAGTGTGGGACGAACAGATGTTCCCTTCAACATTTTCAGATACAGCACTTTGGAGGTAGCATTTGAGTCCGGCGGAATCTGATTGCCAAATTCGCCCACCTGAAAGACCGCTCCATTATACTCATATTGAAATGCCACCGCCAGCACTTCGTTAGGATTCAGTTGAGAATTGAGGGAGAGATAACCTAATTGCTTGTGATAGGTGTACTCATTCTCATTCAGTCTGCGCGCATAAGTTTTTTCAAAATCCTGACCTTGCTCCAACTGAAAATTAGAGCTGAGCATCGTAGCCACCGTATTATCTACGAAGCGGTAAGATGGATTGGAAACAAGTTTCGGATAGAGGTCGTTTGCTTCGTTGCGAGGACGTGTATCTCCACCAGAGGTATTGACAATTTTATTGGAATAGGGTGCTGCCTCCCCCAAGTCCATCAATGCCAGCACATCCCTTACGTTTTGTGTTACGTTCGTGCGGTTGGTTACCCAAACCTCCATCCGCGTAATGTTCACTACCGAACGAATGTTAGGCAAGCCGGACAGGGCATTATCATACTGATCATAGAAATACTGCGATAAAAAGAAGTGTCGGTTCTCGTCATACTGGTCAGAACGAATTTCAAAGTTCTGCCTTTGTGCTCCGTTTTCAATCACCATCGTTTCCTTCTTCGACTTCTGTTGAGATATAATGCTAGTCCAGGTCAGCCTTCCAAATTGTAATTGTGCTTTGACACCAAACAGCGCCTGACTTCCGGTAATCAGACGGGTATTTAATGGCAGACTCACATTTCCCGCTTCAATCACCTTTATAATATCATCCTGATCACCGGTGTAACCAATCTTCACCTGATTATCAAATTGAAAACCCGACTGGGTGTTGTATTTGATCCCCAACTGCAATTTGTCCCCAATCTTGCCAATCACACTGAGGTTGATATTCATATCAAAATCAAAGCCTCCGGTTTTCCGGTTCCGTATCGGAATGTTGGGATTGGCTGTCTTTTGAAAGTTAGTTCCCAGAGTCATTTCAACATTCCCCTGCGGGCGTATTTCAATTTTGCTTCCACCAAACAACCGGTCGAAGAATTGTTTCTTTACCTGAATAGGCGGCACTAAGTTTTTTTCTTCTACCAGGTGAATCGCGCCGGCTCTTTCTTTCCAATATTTATCCCGCTCCTGTTTTTCAGTGTACTTCAGGTAGTCATCATACGTCATATACGTCGGTGGACGCACATTGCTGCCGCCTACTTTTTCGGTAACGACATACATTCCCGTAACCGGATCGTATTCCACCTTCTCTTCTACTGCCGGCGGATCTTTTAAATAGAAAGGGTCTTTGGATTTGTCCGATACAAAATCACCGTCGCGCTCTTTCAACGGATATTTTAATTCAGGAGAATCAGGGATAGCCGCCAAAGGTTCCGGCAAGGAATACCGAAATGGCAAAGGACGACTTCCCGCATAAGCCATGAGCAAAATGCTCAGCGAACTTAGCGCCAAAATACTTCCAAATATTTTATGTTTTACTCTCAAAGTTTTTCTGAATGAACAGGCAATTGATGCCTAAAGCAACTTTAGTGCCTCCTTAATTAATTGCTCCACACTCTTGATTTCTCCATGACTCATCAGCCTGATTATCACCTTTTCTGCCGCCTGTTTATTAAAGCCGAGGGCAAGAAGAGCGAATAACGCTTCTTCCTTCAAAGTATTGTTTGAAGTGGGTTGTAGACTGTGTTCGGCTGACATTTTTCCAACTTTATCCTTCAACTCCAGGATGATTCTTTTAGCCGATTTAGGACCAATACCCTTGATACTCTGAATCATGGCTTCGTTCTCTGTGATGATGGCATTTTTAATTTCATCCGGCTTAAATGAGGACAACATCATCCTCGCCGTAGCAGCTCCAACCCCGGAAACAGAAATCAATTTTTCAAAAAGATCCTTTTCCGTCTCCTCAAAAAAGCCGTAGAGGTCAAAACCGGAGACCGATTGATTTTCAATCTTGACAATGAGTGAAGTGTGCAGGGTGCAGGCGTCCATCTTCTGAATTCTTTCATAAGTATTCAGACTAATCTTGACCATATACCCTATGCCTCCTGTTTCGAGAAGGATATGAGTAGGGCTTTTGAATGTGATTTTCCCGCTAAGATATGCTATCATGCCTGCCTAATAAATTATCGCGCTAAAAATAATTTTCTAATAAGAGTAGAAAGGCGCGATAGGCTTAGTTTAAGGCAGATTAATTACTAATAATTTGTTGTGGATTGTCTATTATGTCCGTGCTAAATTCATCAAAGTTTCCGAAAATCCAAACAGCTCCGTCTCTCGAAATTTATTCGCCATCAACTGAACACCAATCGGCAAGCCATTCTTAGCTTCCGCCACCGGTAACGAAATAGCAGGCACACCGGTCAGATTCGCCAATACCGTAAATATATCCGCCAGATACATCTCTACCGGATTATCCGTTCTTTCTCCAAACTTAAACGCCACCGTAGGACAAGTAGGCAAGAGTATAAAATCATATTGCTGAAACAGCATTTGCAACTTTTCCGACAATATCCTCCGCACCTTCTGGGCCCTGGAATAATAGGCATCATAATATCCTGAACTCAACACAAAGGTTCCTAACATAATTCGGTTCTTCACTTCTTTCCCAAACCCCTCTGTACGTGATTTTCGATAAACTGTTTCCAATTCCTTCGCATTTTTTGAGCGATAGCCGTATCGAAGTCCGTCATAACGGGCCAGATTAGAAGATGCTTCGGCAGTAGAAAGCACGTAATAAGTGGCAATTAAATAGTCCAACATATCAAACGCTGCTTCTTCCACGGTATGACCATCCTCCTTAAGATGCCTAATAAGTTCTTCGGTTGCATGGAGCACCTCCCGATTCAAACCTTCGCTTTTCATTACCGTTGGGAAAACAGCTATCCGCGCCTTCTTCTCAAATTTTAATTCGGAAGAATAGGCTGGAACTTTCTGGGAAGAGGAAGTAGCATCATGCTCGTCCTTACCCGAAATGACCTCGGTAATCAACGCAGCATCTTCTACATTAGTGGTGAAGGGGCCAATCTGATCAAAGGAAGAAGCGTAGGCTATCAAACCATAGCGCGAAACTCTTCCATAAGTGGGCTTTAGGCCTACCAGCCCACAAAATGAAGCCGGCTGACGAATAGAACCTCCGGTATCTGAACCCAGCGAAGCATGACAAAGACCTGCCTGCACCGCCACCGCCGAACCACCGGAAGAGCCACCGGGTACCCGGTTATTATCTATGGCATTCAAAACATTTCCGTAGGCAGAATTTTCATTGCTCGAACCCATCGCAAACTCATCGCAATTAGTGCGACCGATAATAATGGCATCTTCGGCTAATAGCCTTTCAACCACCGTAGCACTATAAATAGAAGTGAAGTTTTCAAGAATCTTTGATCCGGCAGAAACCCGATGATCTTTGTAGCAGATATTGTCCTTGATGGCGATAACCAAGCCAAACAATTTGCCCGGTGCTTTACCTTCTTTTAATTTACGGTCGAGGTATAAAGCCCGCTGCGAGGCCTCTTCGGCAAATACTTCAAGAAAAGCATTGAGATGATGGTTGGCCTCTATCTTCTGCAAATAGGACTGCACCAAGCCTTCGCAGCTTTGCGCTCCGCTCTTCAGTTGTTCTTGAATATGTTTTAGGGTAGGGTGTTGCAACACTGCCGCGTCAATTAATACTTAAATTTTTTTAGGGAAAGTACCTGTTGAAAGTACTTGGGAAATCAGGCTTTCTCTTCCTCTTTCTCTTTGGTTTCGTTGGTGGTGGCTGGTTTGTTTTTCATTCCCTCTTCTATTTCCGTCTTGATGTTGGCTTTAGCCGAATTAAACTCCCGGACACCTTGCCCAATACCACGCATCAGCTCAGGAATTTTTTTGCCTCCAAAAAGTACCAAAGCCAATATCACGATTAACACCACTTCGGGAGTTCCTAAACCGAATATTGCATATTGTTCTTGCATGACTGATTATTTACCCTGCAAAGATATTCAAAACAGGGAAAGGGGAGGAAAATAGCTTATTAAATCAGCCTTGCGGCTTTAAGTAAATGATGTAGCCTTTCATCAGAAAGAGACTCCTGTTCCGATTTATCGTACAAAGCGACGAGATAAACCGTTTTATGAACGATTTTAACACAGGTGATTATCCGTCCACCTCCACTCTTACCTTGACCTTTGGATTTGATAGCTATTCTAATCTTAAAACAATCGGCACCAAGAGAAGTGCCTTGCTTAGGAATAGTTTCAAGCCCATTTACAAGCCACTCCAATTCTTTTTTCAGAGAAGGATATTTCCAATAAAGATTTTTAAACTGTTTTTCGAAAGGCTCGGTAGCAATTATCCTAAACTTCATCCAACAACTGTCTGGCTGTTTTGAGTTTCTTCTTCCCGGACTGATGAAGCGCTACGTCTTGCATGGATTTTTTAACCTCCTGTACAAACTCCTTGTCTGTGTCGCTCCCTTCTTCTGTCTCCACCACCTCTACATAACCCAATTGGTGAATCAACTCCATGAAAAATGGCAATTTCTTCTTGTTCTTTATTTTTAGGGTTATAGTCATTGCACGAAGATATAATAAACCAAATAAATATTCGCATCGCGACTCAGCAGATTTCTAAAATAAAGAAACCCCATCCGGCTGCAGCGGGACAGGGTTTCTGTTTGTTTCACGCTCGGCGTGAGAAATGATATCAAATCATTTTTTTCAGTTGCCTTTCAACGTCAGAAAGGACTTAAGATATTCTGGCGTTCACCGTGCCTACGTCACTCCAGGCTCCGTATTCATCGCGGCCTACAGCCCCGATGCGGATGAAGTAAACGTCTCCGGGAATCAGTCCGTTCAAATCTGCGTTAGTGCGTATTGCAATGCGCACCAACTGAAACGAATCCGGAACATTGGTAGTCGAAATCTGCACCTGATAGGCTCCGGCACCTACTACCGAGTTCCAAAGAACCCGAATACTTCCCGGAACACTGCCCGGCTTAATCCGCAGGTTTAACACCTGACCCACCGGGCCCAGAGGGGCACCGCGATAGACTACATCAAAGCGGCTTGACAAAATGCTTTCCTCATTTCCTCCCGAAGTAGCCTGTACGTAGGCTGCCAGTTTGCGGATGAGGTTCATCAAATCCATGAGCCGAAGTCGCATGATGGCCATTTCCACCGAGTCGGTACGCGATGCGTTATACGATACTTCCAACGCATCTGTAGCAGTGACCACGTCTGCAAGGGTGGGGTCGGGAGTCGGGAAATTCACATTTCCCGTCATAGCCCCTGTTATCAATCTGGAGCGCTCAATTACTGAAGGCACGCTCAATCCTATAAATCCCATTTTCAATTTCATATTTTTTGTGTTTAAAAGGTTAAAAAAACGGTCCTGCTCTCATAAAACAGGCTCTTTATTACTACTATTATTAGTGCAACCATCTCCACTTTGCCGGCGCCAGCCGGTAACATTCGGAGGCCTCTGCCATGAACTAAAAACATTTCTTTGATGAAGACTCGACCCCTTCGGCAAATTCAGGGTCGAGTTTGAATTTACCGATTCTTCATTATATGAAACGCACCTTGTGTTCTGTCATTACCTCTTTTTATTACCAAGAGGAGGTGGTCTGTTCACCGCCTTTCGGCGGGGTATCTTCTTCGCTCGGAGCCTTGTTATCAGCGTTCTGAACTTAAAGACGATGCAAATATAAGCCTAAACATACTAAAATCAATAGTGCATCGAAAAAATCTTTCAATTTCGAGCATAAAGCCCTGCAAGGCAGGGCAAAAAAAATTATTAACAGGCCTCAAAAAGGGGTCGAATTTTGACCTATATCTTCTGAAACCCAGAAGGAGTAAGGTATTCGGGTGCTTTTTTCGAGAGGAAATGAAAGGTAAACAAGAAACACTCGATATATCTCCTCTCCCTTCAAGAACATTTTTGATTCAGATTGCTGATGGGGGAAAAATTGGGTAAAGATCTGGTGAGTTGAGCTGGGCAATGCCATTAAGTTAAGGAAGTGCGACCGCGATGCGGTCGTATGTTTATAGCGAACGATATGCTATAAACATACGACTCCAAAGGAGTCGAACGCAATTGCAGATTGAATAATGGTGTTGACGGGAAGGAGATGGTCAGGGTTTTTTGCATGAAATTCTTCAGCTATAAGCTGAATGCTTGGTAGGGTGTAGGCAGAGCCTACACCTAGGGCTGGACAAATACAACCTCCGCTTCCTTCATCCATTGCATAGAATGACTAAACTCTTCCCCTCTTGAGAGGGGGTGATGGTGTCCTTTTCAAAATCAAAAAGACCGCTGTTGTATTTATTGTCGGCCTCGGTAAAAACCGCCAGCAGGTTTTTGTAGGCATCACCTTTGGCAGATGCTTCTCTCAGTTTGCCATAATGCTCTACTGCGGTCTTCGCAAAAGCGAAGAAAAATCAAGCGGTCAATGGTTTGCTGCACCGCAAAATTTAATTGCTCTTCGTTTAGCTTCTGGTTATTTTTCGCCATGCTGACAGCCAGATATTTGCGCCACTGGTTCAGCGATTCTACAAATTCTTTATCGAGCGGCACCGAGCCGCGCTTTTGCGTATCGCTCTGAATGTATTTGTCAAAGCGTCCTTTCACCACTGCTTCGCGGCTGAAGGTGTCGTATAGAAAATCAAACTCGTTGAGATACTCTGTATAATGCAAGTACTTGATTCTGCCCACCGCAGCGCTATCATTCAGCGAAGGTTTCTTGCTGCAATCATAAACAGCCAGCTCTTCAAAATTGGTGAGCAGCGAAACAGCCGTTTGTGCGCTGCGCCCGTAGCGCCGCAACTGGGTAGGACGCTTCTTTGTTGGTTTTGATTTGAACCGCGGGCTTCTTGGCTTCTACAAAAACAATCGTTTGAAACTGCCCGAAAGTCGAAAGCCATAATCAGGCGCTTTGGTGCTTTTGCCCACTTTCACCTTGTCCTCATAAATCACCTCGCGGTAACTTTCTGCCAGACCTTCTTCATTATCTACATCCCAGCCAAGGGCTTTGAAAAACTTGTTGAGAAAGTCCATGCGCAGCTTCGCCTCATCGTAAGAACTGCTTTTGTAAGAGGCAGCCTGTTCGCTGAACTGTGCTACTAATTTTTCGAGGGTTTTTCTCGCCTGTTCTTTAGAGACGGTCATGGTCGGACTAAAAAAGCTTTAATTGATTATCGCTCGGCGGTTGATATTCGGTGGTTGTTTCTTCATCATCAATAGTCGCTTCCTCGCTTTGCTTGGTAAGGCCTTCAAGAATTTTCGTTCTTTTTTCAACCTTTTCCTCTTGCGCTTCTATTTCGGCAAGCTCTCTTTCTATCTCCGTCATTTCAGCCTGCACCGGTTGTTGCTCATGTTTCAAAACTCGTGCTTCAATCACTTGTCTTTCCCAGATTTTAAGCAGCTCGATGGCTTCGCCTTGTTTATTTTTTTCAGCAATAATCATCTGCTCCCGAATAATGGCGAGCTTCTTTTCGAGCCTGTAATCGGACAAACTTGAAAGGAATGAAATGTTGGACGTTTCGTGGCTTTTCGCTTCGTCTATCCGTAGTAAATAATTCACAGGTCGAAAATAAACTTTTAGGGAAGTACCGAAGGTGGGAATCGAACTTTCTAAAAGGTATATTAGACCTCTTCGGAAAATCAGGATTGTTTTAATGAGCTTCCATAGCGCAACCGATAATTTTCCCGGTTAATTTTGAAAGCTTGTACTCTTCGCTAATCATCGTAATTATTTAATCACTTTAATCATGGTTCAAACTTCCTCGCCACTCTCTGTACCACGCCGGATTGCTGCCGGGCTATTCGGGTAGATTCCAGTGTCTCGTATTTCTCAGTTAGCTGCTCATCAGTTTGCGGAGCGAGGATTTGTTGAAGGCCGTATTTGCTAAAAACAAACTTTTCGGCTTCTGCCAATGCCCGGCGGAAACCGGTCATATAATATTGCAGGTTGTTTAGCTCTTCGCTTATGTCCGTATTTTCAGGTAGCCAGAAATTGACGCGGCATCGCCAGATGCCCAGATGCAAAGAGGGCTTATCAACCACGAAAAGCGAAAAGTCCACAAACACCCGGTCTCGGTACGCCGACTGGTGATAGGTACTCTTATATGTAAAGAGCGGCTGCGCAGGGAGCCGATCCGAAGTGCTGTCACAAAATATTTCCTGAATTCGAGTCATCATTAATGTTTTATTGTATGGAACGAAGATGGCTAAATAATCATTCGCCACCATCCGTGTTTTTTCATCTTTTGAAAAACAATTATAATGAGCATCACCAAAAAAGGCAAAACGTATATAATAGACCTCTTTCCAAAATCAAATAGGCTTAGTTAGTAAGTTAGCAATAGCCGCGATTAGGTTGAGCCGCAATTTGAACCTTCTTCTTCTGTTTCGATATTTTTCAGCCAGTATTCTGAATATTTTGAGTTTTCGGATGATATTCTCGATAGCCACCCTGCTGGAGGATATCCGTTGGTTTCTTTGTTTATCTGTTTTGGTAAGCGGATTTTTCTTGCTTCTTTTTCTTTGGTATTTCGGTATTGGGATGTGCCTTTTGTAATCCTTGGTATCCGGTATCTACTTCTGCGGTTATGGTGGGATGGATGGGTGTTTGGCTTTGTTTATACAGCTTGTAATCATGCTTGCGTCCATTTCCCACTTCGGTGCAAACAATCTGTCGGGTATTTTGGTCTGCTATTATCTGTGATTTTAAGGTGTGTCTTTTCTTTTTACCTGAGTAATAACGCCGCTGTTTTTTTAGGTCGCTCAATAGGGGTTTCCGTCACATCTATCCAGACTAGCTCAAACTTATTTTCCGGACAGGTAAGTACCTTTTTTGCCAGGCAAATGAAACCGGGGATCGTTGATGAGCTTATGCTCCGTATCCATAATTATTTTACAAACCGCCGATTCACTAATGTCATAGGTAATGCCAATATGGAACATGGTTCGATACTCCCTGTAATACATCAGGAGCATCAAAATCTTATCCTCTAAACTTAATTTGGAAGCCACTCCACGGCAGGTGCTTTCTTGCTTTTGCATTTGCCTCTTCTAGAGCCTGCACCATCAGATGAAACACCTCTCAGGTGACTCCTGTACTACGTTTAAACTGTGCCTTTGGCTGTTTTGAATAATTGTCCATCGCATGAAGCAAAGAAATTATCAAACTTCTGTTTTTCCACAATTCAATCAACAGAACACATAGTCTAGTGTACTTATTTTTAGAATAAACCCATTTTGGAAAGAAGTCTAATGTTTTTGGGCAGCACCTGCTTTCTTCCGCCAAATTGTCCTCCCCTCTCTCCATTTTTGACCGACCCATTGCTATTCGGTACCCATCTCCAGCTATTCGGTCCCTGTTAGCAAGAGATAGGTCCCTGTTCGTAGCTATTCGGTCCCTGTTAGTAAGAGATAGGTGCCTGTTCGTAGCTACTCGGTCCCTGTTAGCTAAAGACAGGTGCCTGTTAGCTGCTACTCGGTACCTGTTCGCAAGAGACAGGGACCAGTTCGTAGCTATTCGGTCCCTGTTCGCCAAAGACAGGTGCCTGTTCGCAGCGATTCGGTCCCTGTTAGCCAAAGATAGGTGCCTGTTAGCTGCTATTCGGTCCCTGTTAGCAAGAGACAGGGACCAGTTCGTAGCTATTCGGTCCCTGTTAGCATAAAACAAGTACTTATGCGTTAGAGAAATTGTTGGTTTTTAAGTTTCGCGGAAGAGCGTTTAATTTGCTCTTATATATAAAGACGGTTGAAACGTTCGTTTGAAAAATCAGATTTATGTTAATATTCTCATGCATCAATTTCACACATTCTAAAATACACCCGCTTTTCGACGGGCAGATTATCCGGACCAGCTATTTGGTTGGCGATGCAGCCCTAGTGGCCGGCAGCAGCGTGATGGGTGTGGACGCTGAACAAGGGTGGAGTAATCCATCGGGACAGTTTAAGAAGGCGATGATTATGGACTTTGCCCGCCATGAGCCCAATCCGCGGTTTCTGAAAGATGTAGAAATCTACTATGAAGCGCGGAATAAAATGCGCCATAAAGTGAAACACGAAACAAAGGAGATGATTGTGGCTCGCAAAAAGGTGGAGCATGCCATGGACGTTCTATATGAAGAAGCCGTGAAGAGATTCAAAGAAAGTTTCGCTCGCGCGGGATATTTGGGACTGATGCCTCTGGTGGAGGCCAACGAGATTATTCTACACGGCTCCTCTGTCGAAATGCCGGAGTCCATCGAGCGTGATGCCAAAGCATATAGCGAAAATCTGCGCGATTATTGGACCGACAAAACTGATGGCTATGCGTTCACTCTCCCTTTTTGGGATTATGTGTCCGAAGCTAATATAGTGGTGAGCGATATTGATGAGGCAGACGAAAACGCCGAGGTGCTGACCTTTCGGCTGCCTGATTTGCCCGCCTTGACTGCGTTTACGGCTGCCGAATTGAAATCTATTAAACAAGATTTATTTCCGCATCCCGAAATGAGGAAAGCGATAGAGGACTGGCACCACATTTTGATGAAGGAAGACTTTGGTCCCGAAAATTTTGATGCTTATCGAAACTATTTCTCTACCCATTTGCTGGATTATGTGCAAGAGGCAGAGAAAAAAGCAGCAGAGAATATGTTGCTGAATAGAGTGCGGGCCCAGTTGAATCAAAAGAGCCGCACCGAAAATTTTCTATCCATCTGTCCGGCAGAGATTGTTTGGGATTATCTGGAGTGGTGTGGAATGATTCCCAAAGAATCTGTCGAGGCTTTTAAGAAGAATATGCCCGAAAACTGTACTGGCGAAAAAGCGGTGCTGATATTGGTCAACAAACCGGAGTTGCTCAAACCGGAGGAAGAAATGTATGATAAACAATCGCTGGAGTTGTAACTTTATTCATTTAAAAACATAGCCGATGAAAACCAAAAAGTATGACTACTACCACGCCATCATTCGCAAGGCGGAGCAGTTGCTCGAATTGCGGTCGCTGGAAGAATTTGTTCATTATGCCAATGCCAATCACCTGAAGCAGATTATCGTCACTCGCATTCCCGAAACGGATGCCGAGGCTTTTGGCTTGGCGAGTAAAGGAGCTTTGTATGTATGCCCCACAGCAGGCTACGAATCGCTCGAAGATTTTCAAACCGCCACAGAAAATAGTTTTCCCGACTCTACTACCTTTTATGCCGCGCAGCAAATCAACTGTAGCACCTATGCCGAATATCAAACGGCACAAGAGCACAGCATCACTGATGCCTCGGTGTTTGAGGAAATGAAAACGAAAGGCTATGTGGACGGCTATGTAGTTTTTGAAAGAACGCGCAACGACAATCCGGCGCTGCCTCGCTTAGGGGAAATCACCCACGTGAAAGATTTGTTTGACTATGCACAGGAGAAGTCATTTACTGATTTTCGGCATTTCATGACCGTATGGGAAGCGGGCTTTACCAATCCGCTGGAACATCAGATGGCGATTGAAAAAGGATTGAATAATTCTGACGATTTTAAACTGTTCAATAAAGGATGCTTCATTTCTTTGGAGGAATTCAAATTGGCAAAGTCGAAGGGTATTCTAAGCAAGAAAGAACTGGAAAAGTTTGTAGATCTGAGCCTATCCATCTATCCCGATGCCGCCTTTGATGAGCTGCTGCTGATCAGCATTGTTTCCAAACTGCCGAACGGCCAGACCACCGAATTTAAAAAGCTGTATGATTTCTTTGTCAAATCAACAGAAGACTATAAGCGGACAGAGGAGGATGGCCAAGTGAAATTTCCGCAGTGGTTTACGCGGCAACTGAGCACAGAAGAAGAGGTCAAAAAGTTTTTAGTCAGTAGCAATCAGGTGAAGCTATTCGGCACCTACGATGCGGATAAGAATTTGTTTGAAACCAAACATATTGAACTGAGAATGGTGGTGGTAGATGGAAGCAACGTGGCCTACAACTCCAACATGGCCGACCGGAAGAAGGATGGGTTCAAGGCCGAATTGAAAAATATTCTGATTGTGGTGAAGAAGCTGAGAACGGATTATCATTTTGAGGACATCCACGTCATTTCGGATAGCAATCTTTATCATGTAGTGAAAGACCGGGAGTTGCTGAAGGAGATAAAGGAATTATGCAAATATTCAGAATCTCCTTCGGGCATTCCGGCAGATGTACATTTGATTAAACAAGTCAAAAAACATCATTGCCTGCTGGTGACGAACGATAATTTTACAGACTGGAAAATAAAAGACAAATGGCTGGAGGACAATATCGGCTTCTATCGCCTGCCTTTTATGCTGAACGGCGATGTGGTGCTGATCCCGTATATGGATAAATATAAGAAGTGATGGAGCCGGTGATGGATGGCAGCGGTTGGTCGGAATAATTTATCTGCCCGCTAGCCAAACATCTGGATCTAATTTGTCCTTGCCTTTCCAGATTTCCAAATGGACCTTTGTCACGTCTTCGCTTGAGTCGGTGTAAAGTTTGCCAAGTGACTGCTTGATGTCTACCGTTTGATTGGGCTTCACGCTGACGGTTTCAATATTAGAATAGACCGTGAAATATTCGCCGTGCTTGATGATGATACAGTTTTGCGTGGTGGGCAGATAGAACACACTCACGACGGTTCCTCCAAAAAGTGCGCGAGCTTCTGCACCGCGTTCGGTTTTAATGTCTATGCCGTTATTTTCTACCATCACTCCTTTCAGCACCGCGTGTTCATGTTTGCCAAAAGAAGAAATGACGTAGCCCTTCAGCACCGGCCAAGGCAACTTGCCGCGATTGTTTGAAAAGCCTTTCGACAGTTCCTGTTCTTCGGGGGTCAAGGTGATGAGGGTCGGAGCTTTGCGCACAATGCCTTTCTTGGCATCTTGTTCGCGCCGCCGCTTTTCTTCATCTTCCGCTTTCTTTCTTGCCAAGCGAATTTCTTCTTCAATAATCTTTTGAATCTTGTTGTTGAGTGCCTGAGCAGCTTTGTTTTTCTGCTCTATTCTTTTGCGCAGCGTTTTTTCTTTTTCCTGTAGCATGACTACCGCTTGGTCTTTCTCCTGTTTCTCTTGCTCCATGCGCACCTTCTGGTGGGTTTGCTGGCCGAGAATAGTTTGCTTTTCTTCTTTGCTAAGTGCTAACGTATCGTGACGGCTCTGTAAATCCTCTATGGCCAGTTGCAACTCCTTAGCCTGTCCGCGCCGGTAATCGGCAATGCGCAATAGATAATTATATCGTCGGGCCGCCTCATAAAAAGTAGCGGAGGAGAGCAGAAACACCACCTGATTTTGAAGTGTGATGTTTTCATAACTCTTGCGCAACATCTCGGCATAATCCTGTTTCATCTTCTCCACCTCCGTTGCTTTTTCGACGAGTTCAGATTCCATCAGGTTGATTTCCTCGTCCATCTCATTGATTTGACCTCCGAGATTTTGAATTAGTTTTTCGCGAGAACGAATCTTGGCCTGGAGAGCTTGTATCTCCGAAAGGCTCTTCACCTTTTTGGCACTGGTCCGCTTCATGTCGGCGTTAATCAACTTGATTTCCTCTTGCAACTTCTTCATTTGACTTTGAAGTTGCACCTTCTTTTTCTGTGTGCTTTGCGCGTCTGCATGGACAAAGGAGATCAAGCTAAAAAGGATACAAAGGGAAACCTGAGCTATCTTTTTCATAGACCACCGACCAAAGTCAATTGGCATCCAAGCCTTCGGCACTGTCAACTGGGTTTTCATTTATCAAAAGGATAGGTCAATTCTTCATTCCGTTTTGCGCGGCTGATTTCAATGGACATTTGCATCACTGCCGCTCCGTGATGAATAGTCATGAGTCGCCGATATGAAAACGGTTTTTCATTCAGCGCCGCATAGGCCTCAAAAATAATTTCCATATCCTGGTTCAGAAGCTTGTCTTTCAACAGAATTTTGCGGAGGGTGTACTCTTGTTTGTCCACCCACACGGTTTCGCGCATATTGTTTGATTCAGTGTGAAGCACCCAAAAGCTATCCTGTTCTGTCACTAAAGCCGCTTTTTCGCCGATGCTCATTCTTTGCCCCGCTATGAATTGTTGCAGTTGATTGAAGTTGACCGGGAAGGGCAGCCAGAATTGCAAATAGCTAAGGTCGTGGGTAGTCATATCGCCAGAGAAATTGTTGAGCACCCGCATCGAGTCGCGGCCTATCAACAGGCGCACGCCTTCAATACCCGCGGTGGATAGACTCATCCATACCAGACTGTCCTTTTTCATCCTTATGCCGGTTTGAAAAGAAGTCCGCTCATCACCATCGCTCCAACTCACTTTGGCCCGCGCCGAAAGGGTTTGATAATCAAACTGTGTTGCTGCGATGCGCGCTATCAAAGTGTCCGCATCAGAAATAGGCGGTTCCTGTGCAAAGCCAGAAACGCTGAACACCACATACACCATGAATAAAACAACCGTCTTAAATTTCATTTTAATTGAGCCCTGATAAATAACGTGCCAAAGATGTAGAATATTATGAAGCAGCGTCGCCGGGCTAAAAAATTAGGGGGAATTAACAGGGAACTATCTGATCAGGTTTTCTTATATCTTAGCCTTATGAAAATCAGCGATGAGAAAACCCTGCACCTCCCTATTCTAATTGAACAGGACGAGGACGATGTATATATTGTTTCCTGCCCCTCTTTTAAGGGTTGCCATTCTTATGGCAAAACGGTGGAAGAGGCACTAAAAAATATTCGTGAAGCAATTGATTTGTGTATGGAGGATGAGCCTGCCTTAGAGATTAATAAGTTTATCGGGTTTCGCGAGTTGCACGTCAAAGTGGCATGAGCAACAAACAGCCGGTCATGTCCGGGAAAAACTTAGTGCGGCTGCTGATGCAACATGGCTTTGAAATCGTTCGCATTAAAGGCTCTCATTACCGGATGAAGCATCCCGACGGTCGGGTGACAACTATACCCGTTCATCATAATGACGATATACCAAGAGGACTGCTACGCAAAATTGTTCGCGAAGATTTGATTATGGATATGGAAGAATTTGTCGTTTGGATAGAAGCAAAATAAATCTGGTTTCCACCTTTCACCTGTAAATGTTTCAGGTTACATCCAAATAGGCCCGCATAGTTTTCTCTGCAAAAGTCTCTGGAGTCAGCGACAGCGCATGAGCATAGCCCTTGTCAATCATTTCTTTTCTCAGAGATTCGTTCCGCAACACTCGAATCAGTGCATCAGCAATTTCTTCCGGCTGATGTGGATCTATATATATGGAATGCTCTCCACCGGCTTCCTGCATACAGCCACCGGACGTAGTGATAACAGGAGTGCGGCTGCACAGCGCTTCGAGCACCGGCGCTCCGAAACCTTCATAGATGGAAGGATATACAAACACAGCAGCGAGTTGATAGAGCGTAGGCAGTTCTTCGTTGGATATGCCGGAAATGATTTTTATTCTGCGTTCCAATTTCATTTGAGCAATAAGATGAAGGATACTTTTCCTTTCCGAACCGCCAGAGCCGACAAGGATTAAATTCTCGTCCACTTTATCTTTGATTAAATCAAAAGCGCGAATCAATGTCTTTTGATTTTTACGTGGGAAAAAGGAAGATACATTGAGCATGAATTTTTCAGGGAGCGCATATTTCCTCTTGAGCTCTGATTTGGCTTCCACGGTCGCTATTTTATAGAACACGGGTTCCACCGCCGGGTGAATGACTGTTATTTTCTCTTTTGGGGTTTTATAAAAGTGCACTAAATCATTTTTAGTCTCCTCGCTCACAGCAATAATCCGGTTGGCATGTTTAGCAGCATAGCGGGTTTTGATCTCATAAATCTTCCGGTCAAGAAAGAAATACTGCTGCGTGTGTTTCAGAAAAATCAAATCGTGAATCGTCACCACCGATGGAATACCCGACTGATGTATATTGAACGGCAGTTCATTGCTCAGTCCATGATAAATATTCACGCCTCGTCCCTTCAATTGTTCGATCATGCTGAACGAGCGCCAAAAAGGAGAGAATGCCTTATCAAACTTTGTCTTTGGCGCAATGATTTGCAACTTGTCATACAGTTTATAAAACTCCTCCTCCCTTGATCTGGGCGAAAAGAGCAGGTATTCATGCTCGGGAAATTTTTGTGCCAAGGCATTGATAAGAATACGAGCATGATTTCCCAATCCGGTGGAGTTATTCAAGGCGCGCTTGGCATCGAAACCGATTTTCATCACCGTTTCATTTTAATCGCTAGAAAATATTTCAGAAAGACTTCGCGACTTTGGTAATAACAGATGGTCCAACCAAGGCTGCCTTCCATAAATCCTAAATTCAAAAAATAGTTTCGGAAGAGTTTGAACATCGGACTGAAAAGCATTTTCATTATAAGATAGAGGAGGGATTTATCTTTTAATTGCTGTGCAGCTATCGAGGCAAACCTATCGCTTTGCTTGATAAGCGACTCTTGAGTAGGGTATGTGTAATGAAGCAGGTCGCCGAACAGGTGAGCTACGGATACCATATTTTGCATCTCTAATTTCTCATGGATGAGCGCTTCATTCCATTTTCCTTTATTCTTCCTGAATAAACGCAATTTCTTATCCGGATACCAGCCACAGGTGCGGATTGGTTTGCTTCCCAAGAAATTCAAACGGTTCATCACGTAAGCATCATGGAGAAAATTGGACTTCGCTTCTATGATTGATTGTTTAAGTTCTTCACTCAATACTTCATCTGCATCTATGGAGAAGATATAGTCATGACTTGCCAAGGCGTTACCATAATTTTTCTGTATCCCATAAGAATCAAATTTCCTGGCATGGACTTTCGCTCCCTTTTGTTCGGCAATTTCACGAGTCCGGTCGGTGGAGAACGAATCTACCGCAATGATTTCGTCGGCAATACCACAAACAGAATCCAAACATCTTCCGATGTTGGTTTCCTCATTATAAGTGATAATAACAACCGTTAGTTTATTCATTACGGCGATCGTAATTTATGAATACCAACAGAAAAATAAGATAAAAGCCCGTGCCGATTTGCTCTTCTAGGGTGTCCTCCGTCAGAAAGGAAGAAAAGAGAATCAGGTGGAGCAGTGTCAATATCCAAAGCTTGTAATGTCCGTTCACCACAAGCGGAACAAAAAATGCCATTAGAAAAAGAAGTAACCCTATTACTCCCGTCGTTGCCAGCACCCAGATGAACTGATTGTGCGGAATACGCCTGTTCTGTTCGCTGATCTCAGGATAATCACTGGCGTGCACTTTGTCGCTTTCAATTTTCAAATCTCCCGAACCTACTCCAATCAAGGGGTGTTGTTTCCATATCTGCATCCCCACCTTCATAGACACCAGACGCATGGCATCTGAATAGTCGTTGATGTTTCCTTCGCGATATTGAGCCAAATCCCATTTCATGTATTCTATCTTATTATGAAAACCGGGTAGAAAGTGATAAGCCAAATAGGGCAATATGGATACGGCTACAACAACCAACAGACTTTGAAAAATTCGTTTGCGCCGGAACGCCTCTCGCCATGCGAGAAAGATAACCCCGATGTAAAGCGCAAGCAATCCACTGCGCACGCTCAGTATATGCAAGGCGACAAAAGCAAAAGCTGCCAAAAGAATCAAGACCCATCTTTCTTTGGAACCAAATAGATATTCTTTCCGTTCTAGCAGCCATAGGCAGCAGAAAAAAGAGAAAGCCAACATCAGGGAATAACGAATGTGACTATAAGGCATCGGAATACCATTGCCCCTCGAGAAGGATTCGGTGATGGCTTCATAGTTCAAAAAATATCGAACCAATACCACTATAGTGCTAACAGCAAACACCAAGATAAATCCATAAAGCAGCGCAGTGATTTGTTTGGTGGAAAGCTTTTTAAGCGGGGCAAATGCCAAGGGCAAGGCAATGTATGGTAATTTTATCCTCACCCAATTCATCCAACTCGTTTTATCTTCAGAATAAATCCCTGAAAACAAAACAATCCAAAAGAAAAGGGACAGAATCCACCATTCCTTTCGGGCGAAATAGTTTTTAAAAGTATCTCCTCCATAAAACAGCAAACTGACCAGCAGCATGGACATCATCCCGATGCTCGCCAGCGCACGCGAAGCCACAAAGCCGATAAAGACTAGTTGACAGCAGCCGACAATGACCCATAATAACTGATCCTCTCCTATCCATCTTTTCAATGAAAAACTATTGTTGGGTATCGGGCTTTGCAAAAGGATTTTAATTTTAAAGCATAAACATAAAACTCTTGTCAGACAATCTTTCCATTCCCGATTATAAAACTCTGGCACGTACCATTTCCTTAGTGGAGAACGAAGTCGAAGGATTTGAAGATATTCTTCATCACCTGCAACCCAAAAACATCCCCGTCGTGGGCTTCACCGGCCCGCCGGGCGCAGGTAAAAGTACGCTGCTTAACGCCGTCTTGAGTATTTTATTGGGCGAAGACAAGAAAATCGGATTGATTTTGATTGACCCCTCCTCCCCTTTCAACCTCGGCGCATTGCTCGGCGACCGGCTGCGGATGAGTGCTCATTTCACCAATCCCAATTTATATATCCGTTCGCTGGCTACGCGCGGCTCGTTGGGTGGACTGAGCGATAAGATTATAGAAGTAGTGGAAGTGATGCGCAGCTATCCCTTTGATTATCTGTTTATCGAAACCGTGGGCGTGGGGCAAAGCGAAGTGGAAATTGCCGGGCTCGCAGATACCACGGTGGTCATCTTGGTTCCCGAAGCCGGTGATTCTGTGCAAACGATGAAAGCCGGCCTGATGGAGATTGCCGACATCTTCGTCATCAACAAATCCGACCGTGCCGATGCCGAAGCTCTGGTTAGTTCATTATCCAACCAATTGCAATTGAATGGTAAAGAACATCTGCCTATTTTGAAAACCGTAGCGGTAGATTCCACCGGTGTGCCTGAATTGATTGCTGCATTCAAAAAATTAGAGAGCGCTCCACAAAATCAAGAACGCAAATTGGTGTTGCTATCCGAAAAGGCAGTCAGAATCATTTCTAAAAACAAGATGAAGAATTTCGATTTAGACAAAATGAAACAGGCTCTTAGTCACGAGATGAACCGACAGAACTTCAACCTTTATAGTTTCGTTCAACAATATCTTTGAGCGGCATGGTTACTTCACTCGAAATAGACGAGTTTCTGAAACAGTCAGCGGGGCATCTTATGATAGATGTCCGGTCGGAGGGGGAATATGAATATGGACATATTCCACAGGCGGTCAACATGCCCCTATTCAATAATGAGGAAAGAAAAATAGTTGGTACGCTCTACAAACAACAGGGAAAGGAAGAGGCTATTATAATGGGACGACAGATTGCCGAAAAGAAAATACCGGGCTTCCTTGAGTTTGTAGTCGGACACAAAAAAAGCGAACGAGTGTTCGTACACTGCTGGCGCGGAGGAATGCGCAGCGAAGGTGTTGCCATGCTACTGCATCAACACGGTTATAAAGTTTCAGTATTAAAAGGTGGTTATAAATCTTATCGCCACCGCGTGCTGAACATTCTGGCTGAACCCTTCCGGTTCATCGTATTAGGAGGAAAAACCGGTAGCGGCAAAACAGATGTTCTTCAACAATTAAAACAACGGGGTGCGCAAATGGTGGACCTCGAAGCACTGGCGCAGCACAAAGGCTCTGCCTTCGGCGCTTTGGGGCAGGCGGCGCAACCCAGCACGGAGCATTTCGAAAATCTGGTAGCAGAAGAAATGAAGTATTTCGATCGGAACAAACCGGTTTGGGTAGAAGATGAAAGCCGCACCATCGGTAGGGTATTTCTTGATTTGAATCTTTGGAACCACATGAGGGTATCACCTCTGTTTGTCATTGAACTGCCCGAAGAAATACGCTTAAAAAAACTGATTCGGGAATATGGCTCTTTCTCTATAGAAGAATTGAAAGAATCTATCACCAAAATTAAAAAGCGACTGGGCAATGAACAATGGAAATTGGCTATAGATGCACTCGCCTCCGGCGATGTACCTCAAGCAGTACAAATCGCCTTGCGCTATTACGACAAGGCTTACGAAAAAGGCATAGCGTTGAAAGACACCAAGAATATTATCCATCTCCTATTTGAAGATGGCCAACCGGATTCGATTGCAAATACACTTATAGAACAAGCACATAAAAATTATGGAAATTAAACTCACTCAATTCTCCCACGGTTCCGGTTGCGGATGCAAGATTGCCCCCTCCGTGCTGGAAGAAATCTTGAAAAACAGCGGGGAAAGCCCGATGGATAAAAACCTACTCGTTGGTAACGAAACGAAAGACGACGCTGCGGTATATGATCGGGGCGACGGCACGGCCATCATCAGCACCACCGATTTCTTTACCCCCATCGTCAACCATCCTTTTGATTATGGACGAATCGCTGCGGCCAATGCGCTGAGCGATGTATATGCTATGGGTGGAAAGCCTTTCCTCGCTATCGTCATCCTCGGCTTTCCCGTTGAAAAAATACCGGCAGCGGTGGCGCAACAAATCATCGCCGGAGGGAAAACACACCTGCGCACAGGCGGGTGTGGTGATTGGCGGTGGACATACTATTGACGCTCCCGAACCTTTCTTTGGCTTGGCGGTGACCGGTACCGTCGAAATCAAAAACCTGAAAAAGAACTCCACCGCAAAGGCCGGTGATCTGCTCTATCTCACCAAACCTCTCGGCACCGGTATGCTCGCCACTGCGCTGAAAAGAGAGATTATCCAAGCCGAAGCCATTCAAGAGGCGGTGGATTCTATGTGCCAACTTAATTCCTTTGGCGCAGTGCTGGGCGAACAGTCGTTCGTACATGCCTTGACCGATGTGACCGGTTTCGGATTGCTCGGGCACCTCCTTGAAATGTGCGAAGGCTCCGGCCTCAGTGCCGAAATAGATTACCCGAACGTTCCCCTGATGAGCGGTGTGAAAGATTTGGCTGCCAAGTTTATCTATGCCGACAACACCATGCGCAACTGGAAATCTTATGAAAAGAAAGTGGCGGGCATCAACGGCGAGTCTTTATTAACGCTCTGCGATCCGCAAACCAGCGGTGGTTTATTGGTTTCGATAGATGCACATGCACAGACAGATTTTTTGGCGATTGCCAAAAAATCCGGCCTCCACCCCGCCCTCATCGGGCGCATGAGCCCTCAAAACAGTGTCAGCATTCGTATTAATTCCTGAAGAAAAATTATAATTTTGCCTCGCAAGAAAACGACATTCTTCTCTCCCCCGATAGGCATTTCGATTCTTGTTCTATTCTATAACGCTCAATTAAAATGATGAAAGCTGCTCCAAACACCGTTGTAAAAATCACTTATGAACTGCGCACCGAACCCACCGGACCGGTGATGGATGCGGCAGATAAAGAAAGTCCCTTTTCTTTTCTGGTCGGTCATAACAATGTGCTCGATAAGTTTGAAAAAAGCCTCGAAGGCTTGATTGCCGGAAATCAATTCAACTTCTCCCTCACCGCCGAGGACGGCTATGGAGAATATGATCAACAGGCGGTCATCTCTTTAGATAAAAAAGTGTTTGCCGTTGACGGTGTAGTACAGGATGAAATGGTTTTTGTGGGCAACGTAGTGCCCCTGCAAGACCAAGATGGCAACCCCTTCCAGGGACGGGTAGTCAATATAGAAGGTGATAAGGTTACGGTTGATCTCAATCATCCGTTTGCCGGAAAACCTCTCTATTTCTCGGGCGTTGTGCTGGAAGTACGCGAAGCCAACCAAACCGAACTGGAGCATGGCCACGTGCATGAACACGGCGACCACAGCCATCATTAAGCATTACTGATTTTTAAACTTTCTTCTTTCTTCTGGCAACGGCGATAGCTGTTTTTGCCATTATTTAGTCTGTTTCTGCGGCAATCTTGCCTATTTCCACTACAGATTTCCCTATTTCCATCGCGAGTTTGCCTATTTCTGTGGCAACCTGTCCTATTTTCGTGGTGGACTTCCCTATTCTTGCGACGGATTTAGGTATTTCTGCGCCGCACTTCCCTATTTCTATGACGAGTTTCCCTAATCTTGCGGCGGACTTCCCTATTTTCGTCACAGACTTGCCTAATTCTGCCGCGGTTTTGCCTCATTCTGTCACAGAATGAGTCTGGGTATTTGCAGAAAATAGATGATTTAACATGTTTTTGACGAAACACAGGATATTTCGGATTAAAGGGGGTTGTTTTGTTATATTAAGGTGGATGGGGAAGGGACGGATATGATTTTTTGTGAGTATAATTAAAAATCGCACAACTTTGCGAATCTAAAATTTTGAGAAATTAGATGATTGGGGGGGAAATTGCTCGAAGTTTTTAATATATCTATTCTACATAATACATGTTACCGATAACCTTATTAGGACAGCGCTAGCTTGAAATATTCTGAAACAAATCAACTGATAGACAATGACACAAATATTTTGTTTTGCCGGTAACATTCTTTTTCTTTGAATTGAAATGGAATGGACAGCCGAACAAAATGCAATTATCAATTCTGCTGGTAACATCAAAATAAATGCTGTTGCTGGTTCGGGTAAGACAACAACCATAATTGAATATGCCAAGACACGGCCGAAGAATAGCAAAATACTTTACCTTGCTTTCAACAAATCGGTAAAGTTAGAAGCCGTTAAAAAGTTTGCGGACAAAGGACTTCACAATGTGAAAGTAGAAACGGCTCATTCGCTTGCTTACAAATTTGTTGTTTTCAAACATGATTACAAAGTAAAGGCACAAGGTTACAAGACAAACGAAATTGCTGAAC
Organism: Bacteroidota bacterium; assembly: GCA_016722375.1. NCBI lineage: Bacteria > Pseudomonadati > Bacteroidota > Bacteroidota bacterium. Next base: position 110,141 of record JADKJG010000005.1, read on the forward strand.
TACTCAACTTGCAAGGCAACGGAGAAAAGCACACCGAATATGTTGTGGCTAACCACATCAACAAATTTATTACTTATTTCTGCAACAGCGACAAGCAAAAAGTTCAGGACTTAAATTATCTTGACACAGTTTCCGACAGCAAAGCAAAAGCGTTTGTAACCACATTTTACGAATACATAGAAAATCAATCTCGTTTGCTGTTAAGTAAGATGGACAAAGGAGAAATTGAAATCACTCATGACTTCTATCTGAAAAAATTTCAGCTGTCAAATCCAAAATTATATTACAACTACATTTTGTTTGACGAAGGACAAGACGCATCGCAAGCGATGCTTGATGTATTTCTCAAACAGAAAGCAACCAAAGTTATTGTTGGTGATACTCACCAACAAATTTATGGTTGGCGACATGCGGTAAATTCTCTTGAAAAAGCAGACTTCAACACGTTCAATCTTTCAACAAGTTTTCGCTTCAGTCAAGACATTGCAAATCTTGCAATGGAAGTACTCAAATGGAAAAAACATATTGGCGAAGACAAACACATTCCGATTACAGGAAAAGGAAATAGCAAAGAAGTAAAAACGAAAGCTGTTCTTGCAAGAACAAATCTTGGACTTCTTTTGAAAGCTATTGAGTATGTAACCGAAAAGAAAAAAGTAAAGCACATTTACTTTGAAGGTAACATTAACTCTTATACTTACGCAGACGAAGGGGCATCACTTTATGATGTTTTAAATCTTTACAACGGCAAACATCATCTCATCAAAGATAGGCTGATTAAGGCAATGAATGACTTAAATGAGCTGGAAGATTATATTGAGAAAACAGAAGATGTACAACTCGGAATGATGGTTGAAATTGTGAGGGAGTATGGAAATGAAATTCCAAACATCATCAAAGCAATTAAAGAAAAGCATGTTGAGAATGACGAGAAAGAAAAGGCAGAAGTAATTTTTTCAACTGTTCACCGATGCAAAGGAATGGAGTATGATGCAATTCACATTGTAAATGATTTCATCAACAAAGAAAAATTAGAGAAGATAAAGGAAGAAAAGGAAAAAGGGGAAGTCAGCACAGCCAAACTCAATGAAGAAGTTAACCTTCTGTATGTGGCAGTAACAAGAACGCGAAACAAAATTTATATTCCAGAAACCTTGATGCCGTCTGACTTTCCATCTTCTCCTCAAATTCAAGTAATGAGAGTTTTGGCCGAAGAAGAAAAGAAGGTGATTGAAATTTCAAGTAAGGGGAACAAACCTATTTCGATTCCGAAAACAGAAAAAGGGATGCGCCAACTGAAAAAGCATACTCTCTTGATGAAGTGCGAGAAAAACACAAAGACGCTTACAAACCCTGGACAGATGAACTTGATAAAGAATTGACAGTAATGTTTTGTGAAGGTGTAAATACTCGTGACATTGCTAAACATTTCGGACGAACAAAAGGGGCCATAAGATCAAGAATTAAAAAATTAGAGCTTGAAGAACTATATGGGTAACGGACACGTGACAACTTGCAGACCGATAAAAACAAAAGACGCAAAATGATAAAGACTGCTATATTGAAACACTACTAACTTGAAACTTTCGAACATCTAATCAACCGTTTTCTTACAGCCTTTGCGCAGATATACAACACGACCCGACGGAGCAAGTCCAACACAGTATAAGAATGTGCCCTGCAATCTCTAATTCGAAAAAACCGTCCACCAAATATTTACCTTTGTCAAAATCAAGCAACTTATATTTTATGTTACAGTATCAATTATTCCCTCGCTCATTCGGCATCACTAAAGAGGTGCAAGCTGTCATTGATTGTTTTGATAAAAATTATGACAAAATAAAATCTCCAGAAAACACATTGAATAGTGATGAAGTTTTAAAGATAATAAGACCTTCTTTAGAAAAATTAAATTTCAAAGTTGAAGCAAGTAAATCACAAGTAGATAAAATTAAAGTTCCGGTTTTATTTAGTTTGAATAACAGAATTGATAAATCATTTGATGCCGATGCTGTAAGTGGTGATAACAGAATTGTTTTAGAAGTTGAAGCTGGCAGGGCTTATGTCAACAATCAGTTTTTGAAAGATGTTTTCCAAGCTTGCATGATGCCAAGTGTCAATTATTTAATTCTTGCTGTAAGAAATGATTATCGTGGCAACGATGATTTCAGTAAAATTTTTCAATTCTTTGAAACCCTTTATATCAATAGCCGCTTAAAACTTCCACTAGAAGGAATAGTTTTAATTGGATACTAATTTTAACTTGAACAAGATGGTGGATATACAGCGAGCGGGCTATGCAAAGACTGAGGTCTGCTCTTTCTGCTTGTTCATCATTTCCTTCACAATGAAGTTTTCGGAAAAGCGGGATAGGTCTCGATTAAACTTTTCATCGTCGAAAATGTATTCGGCATATTCTACCTCTTGATTCATCTGATTTTCAACTACTGGCGACTCAATGATAATAGGAGTATCGGGATGTATCAGTTTAGAGATCCTCCGATAAGAAAGAATGGCTTCCATGTTCAGGGGCTCATGAACGGAGCTTGAGTTCACATCGCTCAAATGTATCTGGGTGATGCGTTTTCTAAACTCCATCAGCATTAATAATGCCTCCGACATCGTCGGATCCACCTGCCGAGCATGTGCAACATCCAGACAAAAAGAAGCTTCGGGTAGCATTTCAAAAAGAGCATCCATATCATAAAAGGTACGGCCTATGCTCTTTCGCTTGTCCATGTTTTCGATGCACAAATATTGCCCTAATTGCTGCCATACGTCAAACTCCGTAATAATATCCGGATGTACAATAATCATCCAGCGCCGCTCAGCCACTTTGGATAACAGAGATACAACCTCTTTCTCCGAATAATGAACTATTTTACTGGGTGCATGAAACGAAATATATTCGAACGGGGCAATATCTATGTCATCTAGCGAATCAATAAGTCCAGCCAATTCACTTTCTCTCAATGCAGATAACTCAACTGCATTAACATGTTTCCCTCTGCACATCTCTATTCCCCTACGAAAATCACCGAGTGCTAAGCTTCCTGTCGAAAATCCAACGTTCATTAAAATATACCGTATTTAAGTGTAAACTCTTTCAATAATGGGGCCTCAAAGATAAAGATTCTGTTCATCGCTTCTTTAAATTTATCACTGTTGTCTCGCGCCTGTCTGAATATTGGGTCAGTATAGACTTTATCCAGTGGCAATTTTTCAAGATGATCTCTTTTAGATGAATTCAAAAGCACAATAAAGTTGTCATAAGCATCCATGAGTTGAAGAATTAATTCTTCTGGTGTTTTCAAGCGTATCAAAATGCTTAATATAAATTCTAGCGGTCTTGTTTGAACGCAGGCAAAAAGATGATTTTCAATGTCTGCTAAATTCTTAAGATTTTCGTTTTGATAACAACTGAAGCACATCAAAAGTCCCTTAGCATAGATCAGTTTTCTTGACATGCGCAGCTTTAGGTTTCTCAGAGCCCATTTTCTGCCATCTTGTTCCCGCTGTTTATATGCAAAATCTACACACATTGTCCGCCAAAAACGTATAATGTCATTGAGCAAAAATCTAGGCACTTTTAATTGCTTTCCCCGCTCAGAACGAAAGCCGGAATCATCATTTATATATTGCTGTATAATTCCCCTCGTGACACGATCATATGCGGTTCCTTGAGCACCAATACCCCCAACAGCAATTTTTTCAGACTCCAACAACATTAATACTCGTTGAGTTATGTTATGATTGGTATCTTCCTGTCCTCCTATATAATGAATCAAGTCATGACTAAATGTCATGTGGCCAAATACCCCTGTGGTTCCCGGCTTAGCTAGTTCGATTTTTTCTAGTGCCTGCTTTACACTCAATTCAGATGCGCGATGAACTGAATTTGCCTGACCATCAATGAGCAATGTCCAATCTAAATCACTTCCTTCTGTGCATTCGTTTCGGGCCAAAGAACCGAACACAACCAAGTCAATATCAGAAGAAAATAGTGGCGGTGGGGGAAAGGCCTGAGATATAGAAACGCGGTATTTTTCGGCTAAATTGATCGCCCCAGAAATACCCTTCCACTCTCTTCCATGTTTCCTTGCAAATTCTATTAAGTCTACTTTTTCAATTAGGTATTCTGTCACAGCAAATAGTTTGGAATGCTGGTCAAAAATAAAATACTTGGCGTGACTATCATTTTAACTATCGAAATGAGCGGTGGCAATTAAAGCATATAAATACGTCCCCCATTCCCAAACTTTCTCAAAGTCGTCGGGGCATTTTATCCCTATCTCCCTTTCCCCAAGCCCTTTACTACCTCCGGTGTTTACAAACAACCATTTAAACCCTGTCCTTGAAGGCTATTAGCGGGCAGAGCTAAACAAACATTCCAAGTCTTCGAGACTTGGAATGTTTACGAGCACGTAGAACGATACCATCCCTTGGAGGGATGGTATCGCTTCGTTCTCAGAAAATTATACTTTAGATGATGGATTATTATTCACCGCTTCACTCCGGTGCTTTCTACCATATCTATAACCGGGGCAACAATCGGGAGAATATTTTTTACCGACCCGAGAATTGCCCTTATTAGCCTTCTTCGGAAAATCGGGTTTGTTTAATTTCCTCCCTCTACACTCCCTCCAGAGGGAGATAAATGGACGATTTTCCGAAGAAGGCTATTTATCTGAAGCAATACGATCGCTACCTCGGCGATTATCTCGATACTTTCGCCTATTGTCTGCTGCCCAATCATTTTCACCTGCTGGTGCGGGTTAAAGAAAACTTTCTAAGTCCTAGTACCGATGCCATCCCTCGTACTCAAAACTTTCCAAGTCTCGGAGACTTGGAAAGTTTACGAACGCCCGAACAAATCGTTAGCGAACAGTTCCGAAGGATGCTTATGAGTTATGCAAAGGCCATCAACAAACAAGAGTCGCGCACCGGTAGCCTGTTTCAGAAAAATTTTAAGCGTATAGAAGTAGAGAATGAACATTATTTCGGCACCTTGATCCGCTACATTCACGCCAATCCCGAAACACACGGCCTTGCCGATGATTTCAAAGAGTATCCTTATAGTTCATACAGTGCCTTTTTGTCTGATAAACCCTCTAAGTTGATGCGCCAAGAAGCGTTGGACTGGTTTGGTAGTATGAATGAATTCAGGGCGGTGCATGATGCCAAGCCGGATATGAAAAACGCGCAAAAATGGGTGATTGAAGATTAGCGGTTTGGCATCTCTAAACAAGCTTAGACTTTTTCAAAAGATCAGGTTTGTTTAATTTCCTCCCTCTACACTCTCCCGAAATAAATTCGGGATAGACTCTCCAGAGAGAGACAAATGGATGACTTTCCGAAGAAGTCTAATTGATAAAGTGCGGGTGCGATTGGAATGGTCACTTTCGAGAGCTGAGTAATAAAACAAAAATGAAATGAAAAACACAATTCAAACAAATCTGCATCGGGCATTACTCCTTGACGGAGAAATGGAGTGCCGGCTCTATGAATTTGAGATGAAAGAGCATATTGATTTTTGGAAGCAAGGATTACAAAATGATGAAGACGATTTTGTATTTGTTTTGAACGAGCGAGAAGGAGATGTCGCCATGCTTCTAATAACCAAAGAAGTGGAGTTATTTATAAACGAAAAAGCAAGAGAACAACTAAAAATATTTTGGAAAACTGCCTACAAGAAAAATATTGAATTCCTTTTGCCAAGTATGGCAAGCGAATTAAGCGAAGGAATTCTTTCGGTAAACTGTGTAAAGTATCAGCGGTAATAAACAAACATTCCATTCTTGGAGAATGGAATGTTTACAAAAAGTCTGAGGTCATCGAGAAGTTTTACAACAATCTCGTTCGCTTGTATCTTGCGCGCAAAGTTTCTTTTGCCTCCGACATTATTAATTGGCAAAGTACAAGTGGCGATTGAAATGGTCAGAGAAGGACGCGAGCGATAGCGCCAGTCAGTCCCAAGCCCTTTACTACCTCCAGTGTTTACAAACAACCATTTAAACCCTATCTTTGAAACCTATTAGCGGACAGAGCAGCATGAAGAAGGCTTATAGAATAATTTTGCGAAAAGTACCGAAACGTGGTATCTTTCGCAAAAATTATCTCAGATGATTTCTGATAGCAATTACAAACGTTTAGAGTATTGGGTTGAAGTTTGCCAGTCAAAAGGCAAGTTGACGTTCAGCCTGGCGGAGCTTAAAAAAGCTTTTAAGCAAGATAGCGAAACAGCTTTGAAGCGGGTGCTTGACCGTTTATCAGAAAAAGGGAAAGTTGTTTCCGTATTCAAAGGCTACTATGTGATTGTCCCTCCGCAGTATGCTTCCAAAGGAATTTTACCGCCCGCCCTATTCATTGACGGATTGATGAAATTTTTGGAACGAAAATATTATGTGGCTCTTTTGAATGCCGCAGTGCTCAATGGTTCATCACATCAGCAGCCGCAAGAATATTTTATTGTGACCGAATATCCGGTGTTGCGGGCTACCAGCAGAAAGGGAATCAAGATAAACTACATCAGCACCCGACAATTTCCGCCGGACGTTTTAATTGAAAAAAGAAAAACCGAAACCGGATACATCTATGTTTCAAATCCATTGCTGACGGCTTTAGACTTGATTAGTTACGAAAAAAAAATTGGTGGACTTAACCGAGCGTCCACGGTCATCCGGGATTTGGTAGAACCCTTAAAAAAAAGCGATGTGAAGCAGGAAGTGGTCAACTATGCCAGTGTTTCCTCGCTGCAAAGGCTGGGTTTCGTATTGGATGAGGTGTTGGGCCGAAAAGATTTGGCAGACAAACTATTGTCCCTCTGCAAAAAAGCAAGAATTAAATTTTACCTAATTCCTCTTAAAGCATCGGGGAAAAAGAGTCCGGAAAGAATAAACGAAAAATGGAAAATGATGGTGAACGCTGAAATAGACGGAGATTCATGATACCACAGGCATACATAACAGAGTGGAGCAATAAAGTTCCCTGGCAGGCCAATGAGCAAGTAGAGCAAGACTTGGTTCTTTGCAGGGCATTGGTGGAAATTTTCAGTGACAAATTTCTTGCTGACCGTTTGGCGTTCCGGAGAGGAACCGCTATACACAAATTATTCTTGCAACCTCAACCGAGATATTCTGAGGACATTGATTTGGTGCAAATAAAAGCGGGTTCGTTCGGAGAAATTATTGACCACCTGCGAGCAGCATTATCCTTTGTCGGCAAAGCCAAGGTTGAAGTGGGAGAGACCATGGCCACTATGAAATTCAGATTTGATTCGGAGTTTTCGCCAATCGTTTCCCTTCGGCTGAAAGTAGAAACAAATTGCCGAGAGCATTTTGCCGTTCTTGGCTGGGAGAAAAAATCTTTTGAAGTAACATCAACCTGGTTCAGCGGAAAATGTGAGCTAACTACTTACCAGCTTGAAGAACTATTGGGAACAAAGTTGTGGGCTTTATTTCAAAGACGGAAGGGCAGAGATTTATATGACTTATGGAAAGCACTAAAGACTGTTGATGTTAATCCTGATTTGATTATTCAATGTTATAAGGAATACATGAAGTTCTCTTTGGATAAGCCGATTCCAAGTAAGAAAGAATTTCAGATGAATATGGAAGACAAGAAAACAGACACAGAGTTTTTAGGCGATACGGTTGCTTTGCTTCGGCCTGATGAAAAGTATAATCATGAAGAAGCGTTTGAAACGGTTACAAGAACTTTAGTTGAGCGAATGTGAGCCCGCTACTTAGAAAACAACCAATGGACATCTATACTTTTTCTATGCCGCATCCAAATCCTCTCTATTCCCCTTGCCCTAAGCCCTTTACTACCTCCAGTGTTTACAAACAACCATTTAAACCCTATCTTTGAAACCTTATTAGCAGGCAGAACAGCATGAAGAAAAACCTATTTATAGCCTTTGAGGGCATTGACGGAAGCGGCAAAAGCACACAGGTAAAACTATTGAGCGACCAACTGAAGAAGGAAGGCCATAGGGTGTATGTCACTTCGGAACCTACGGACAGCCCAATCGGCTCAATGATTAGAGATATTTTAAAGCACCAGATGGAAGCGGACCACCGGACCATTGCCGGACTTTTTGTCGCTGACCGCTTAGATCATTTGCTGAACAAGACCAACGGAATACTGAAAAAGATGGAGGAGGGCTATACGGTCATTACAGACCGTTATTATTTTTCGTCCTATGCCTATCATGGCACCCACATGTCTTTGGACTGGGTGATAGAAGCCAACTCATTGAGTGCTGATTTACTTCGGCCAGACGTGAATATCTACATTGACATTTCGCCGGAGGTCAGTATGCAGCGCCTGATAGACGGGCGTAGTTCTATGGAGCTTTATGAAACGACGGAGAATCTGCGGAGCGTGCGCGATAAATATCTGGAAGCCTTTGAACGGTTGAAGTTCAAGGAAAATATTTTCACTATAGATGGTGACCGACCGCCGGAAGAGATTGCCAAAGATATCTGGAAGGAAGTTGCCCAGCTCGGGGTGACGACGAAGGCGCGATAGTTATTTTGGATTTTCATTTAAACAGTACAGGTTTAAGGGTAAATTCGCTCAATGAGTAACATCAAATTATTCAAATCCAAAACAGTCCGCACCCATTGGGATGAGGACGCTGAAATATGGTATTTCTCTGTGATTGATGTCATTGAGATATTAACTGGTAGCAGCATCCCAAAACGCTATTGGAGCGATTTAAAAAAGAAACTTACTACGGAAGGGAGTCAGTTGTACGAAAATATCGTACAACTGAAATTTGAAGCAGCAGATGGGAAAAAGTACGCAACTGATTGTTTGGATACTCCCAATTTATTGCGGTTAATTCAATCCATTCCTTCGCCCAAGGCAGAACCTTTTAAACAATGGCTGGCACAGGTTGGTTATGAAAGAATTGAAGAATCTCAAGACCCGGAAATAAGCATTGACCGGGCTATGGAAAATTATTTGAAGCTTGGTTATAGCAAAGAATGGATTAACCAACGCCTAAAGAGCATTGAGGTCCGTAAGGAGCTGACTGATGAATGGGAAAACCGGGGGGTGAAGAAAGGACAAGAATTTGCCAGCCTTACGGATATTATCACCCGCGCCTGGAGTGGCAAAACGGTGCAACAATACAAGCAACATAAGAATTTGAAAAAGGAAAACCTGCGCGATAATATGACCAATTTAGAGTTGGTATTGAATATGCTGGCAGAAGCAACTACTACAGAGATCTCGAAAGAAAAGAAACCGAAAAATCTCGATGAAAATAAAGTTATTGCCATGCAGGGCGGCACCATCGCCGGCAATACAAGAAAGGCGATTGAAGCCAAAAGCGGAAGAAAAATTGTAAGCCCCTTAAATGCTAAGGGTCTAAAGCCTAGTGCCGAAACGAAAAAGTTAAAAAAATAATTTCTCTACCCCACAGTCGCCTAATACACCAAGAGCTTCACATCCTTCTGCTTTCTGAGTTGCTGACGGATTATTTTTTGGATTTCGTTATCGTCTTCGCCGGGCTTGATTACTTCCTTTAAAATTTCCGGCTTTGCCTCCGTCAGTTCGGGATTGAAATATCCATAGCCTTTGTAACTATTGTTTTCTACCCAAACTACCGAGTGATCATCGGGATGTATGCCCTGGCCAATAATGAAAAAGTTGGGCTGTTTGTAGAGATATTTTTTCAGCGCCTTTTCTATATGATGATTGTAGTTCTTCAGAGAGTTTGTGTCTATTCCATTCTCCTTCATTTTGGAGCGCAACGCAAACCAAGGATACAGGTTGCTTTCGCGGATGATTTTGGCCAACACCTTGTTGGCCGATGCTTTGGACGAAAATTTCAACATATCGCCCATTCGGTCCGAAGTGATAGAGTGAATTTTCAACTGTGCAAAATCTTGCTCATCTATTTCAAGATAGATGCCGTGGGTGTAGGGCGTGATGTGCTGCTTTTTATTGAACTCCGGTTCATGGGCAGTGATTTCGCGGTGGGCAAAGACTTTGGCGATAAGTTCGTTGCCGGATAGTTCGTAATCAATATGCCGCATCAGCTCAAACATACGTAAGCGCTCCGGGTGATTAGACGGACTGGAAAAATCATTGATGACTTTCCGACGAATACTTTTCGTTCCTTCCAGATAGAGAATCTTCCCTACCTCGTCTTTATAATAGAATACCCCCGCATCTTCGGGTAGTTTTTCAATCTCTGCTTTCGACAAATAGGGAGGCAACAAATCGGCATCAATACCGTGGTTCAACTCCACTTCCATGTATTTGGCAGAGGCAGGAAAACCTAAAATTACCTCTAATAGTTTAACCGTAGCCTTGGCATCGCCCAGTGCGCGATGACGATCAGAAATATCAATGCCTACGCTTTCGCAGATGTTGCCAAGACTGTATGAATTGTGACCGGGCAAGACCTTCCGCGCCAGGTTGACCGTATCCATTTGCTTGCGATTAAAGTCAATGCCAATACGGCGAAATTCCTGTCGCAACATGCCGAAATCAAACTTCACATTATGCGCAACGAAAATGTTTTCGTGCGTCAGTTCCAGAATCCTTTCATGAACGTCCTCAAAGGTGGGCGAATTCTTCACCATTTCATTGGTGATGCCCGTCAGCCTGGTTACATAAGGGTCAATAAGCCTTTTGGGATTGATGAGCGTAGAAAATATTTCTTTGATTTCCTTTCCATCAAAAACCACAATAGCGATTTCGGCTACCCGATCTAAAGAGGGGCTGCCGCCGGTGGTTTCCACATCAATAATGGCATACATGCGGCGTGAAAATATATAAAATGGTGTGGGAGGCAAGGGGTAGGTAGCCTTCTCCGGACATTTGTCTCTTATAGATTGCCAAAAACATTTTTTATCATCGTGGGGTGAAAAACCTTTCCAAAATTCTCTTTTTCTTCCTGATGCTAGGTGCCTGCTCTCTGAGTGCACAGGTCATAACAGAAGATACCTCCAAAGCCGAACCCTTCCTGAAAGCCAAAAAATTTCACAGTGGAGCTTATCTCGCTGCCGAAGGCAATATTTCTCAACTATTAGTGAATAAGGTAGGTTTTCATCTCGGCTTCAGTTTGAATTGGGTGGTTCAGCACCGGTTTGTAGTCGGCGCCAAATATCATACGATGAGTAGCCAGAATGACATACAGAGGTATGTAGAGCCAGGTATGAGTAGCACGCCCATCCCCCTGATTCATCATTTTGCCGGACTGGGTTTTGGATATATTTTTTTTCATGATAAAACCTTTTCCCTACAACCCGAAATCAGCGGTGGCTGGGCCATGGCACGCTATGCAGTAGATACCGCCCACCGCGGGCGTTCTGATTTTGGAATGATTATTCCAGCAGTATATGGCACCTATCATGCTTCTCCTTATTTCCATGTGGGCATCGGCCTGAGATATAACGCCGCCATCGGCTGCCATCTGGGAACTTTGAAAAGCAAAGACATGAGCGGAATGGGAGGAATTATCTTTATCCGCGTGGGTAAGTTTAATTAACCCTCCTTAAATTTTGAACTGTAGTTCTACGGTTGCACCGTTATCAGAGAACACCACCATATCGGCTAATTGCATCATTAAGAAAACACCGCGCCCACTAGTGCGCTCTAAGTTTTCAGGAGCCGTTGGATCTGGAAGAGTGTTGTGGTCAAAACCAGGTCCCTGATCTTTAACAATGAAAGTCAGGTTCTTACCGCGCGAATCCAATTCATAGGAGATTTCAGCAATTTTATTGGGGTCGGCTTTGTTGCCGTGTAGCATGGCGTTGTTGGCTGCTTCGGTCAGGCAGATGAGGATGTTGCCATACACATCTCCACCGATGTTCAGTTCAGCCTGCATTTCATCAATAAACTTTTCGACAACGGTGATGTTTTCTGCTTTGGAAGCAACCTTAATGGTTTTGGAAGTTACTGTAGTCATGCTTTCGCTGATATTTTGTTTTTACAAAAATAGAAATGCACTTGGTATATGCAAGCCATTAGATATTAGTTCGGTGCCGTTATGTTTCTGAAATACTTTTCAGCCAGATTGCGGTAATACGGAATCAGTTCGGGGGGAACCGTTTTATAAAACTCCACTTCACTGCGCTTCGCTTTCAGGTACTCTTCAATGGAAGGGGGAATTTTTCTATCCGTTTCACGAGCAGTATGAGATTCGCGTTCTTGTTTTTCATCGCGCTCGCGTTGTGCATTTTCCGCTTCGAGCAATTTGGTCATGATATCCTGTTGGCGGCGCAGCATTTCGGTGGTCAGTTGTTTGTTGACGAGGTTTTTTTCTGTCTCTTCCATTTGTTTGGCGGTTTGGCCCAAATCGCCGAGTGCATTTTTCCCATCTTTATTTTCTTGCTGATTTATTTTTTCCAGTTCGCGGCGAATCTGTGCCTGCATCTGGGCCATCTGCGCAAACTCCTTACTCATACCATCTCCAGGCTTTTGTCCTTGCCCTTGCTTCTTCATCATTTCCGCCATCTGCGACATTTTATCGCTCAACTGTTTTTGCATCTTAGATAGGTTAGGCAAACCATTACCGGGCTTTTTGCATTTCATGCACATCTTGGGTTTGCCATCGCTTGGTTTATTGCTTTCGCTTTGGTTCATCTGCATCTGTTGCAACGCCTCGCTGAGCATCAGCGCCAGATTATTATAGTCGGTCATCACAAACTGTTGGTTGCTCATAGCACGAGGTACGTTCCGGTCTTGCATATCGTCAATAGCTCTGGCGAGATACTTATTGATACCGGTAATCTCTTTGGTGACAAAAGATTTAATAGACTCTTGTCGGCGCGCCACTGCGTAGAGGCTGTCCTCCACCATTCTTGAATTTTCGCGGATGCGCTGCTGTTCCTTCATCAGATCCACATATTTAGGAGTATTGATGCTGGTTTGCTTTACCGCTTTCATCAACCCTTCTTCGTCGAAAGACAGACGAACAATATTTTCGAGCAACTGTCGAATGGCCTGCATATCCTCCGCTTCCTGTTCTTCCTCCATCTTCGACTTCATGTCCGACAGTTTTTTGGCTGCGTTCTTCATATTGCTGGCAGCACTCTTCTGGCTTTTCGAGGCTTTGGCGTTTTGTTTGGCACCCATGCTCTGCTCCGCATCGCTTTGTTGATTTTCTGCATTATCCATACTCTGTTCCGCCTCCTTGAAATCCTGTTTGCTCTTTGATTCTTCGTTCAGCTTTTTTAAATCACTCAAATCCTTCTTGGCCTCTTTCAAACCTTCGCTCAGTTTATCTTGCTGTTCTTTCAACTGCTCCTGCGCTTTCTGATCTTTTACATCATTCGGGTTTTTAGCATCCTGATTTTTCTCGGTCTGGTTCGCCAACTCTTCCTGTTTTTCTGCCAACTTCTGTAGCTTATCGGCGGTCTCTTCTAGCTTCTGTTGAAACTCCATCTTCTTAAAGAGTTCGAGCATTCTGTCTAATTCTTTTTCCAATTTTTCTGAACTGGCCTGCATATCGTCCATCTTTTCAATGGCATCGCGCTTCTGCAATTCCTCCAACATCTTCTGCAGTTTTTCATACAGCTCTTTCATTTCCTTGTTCATCACCTGATCAAAAAGTTCTGCAAGTTTTTTTGTTTTTCGGCAATCTGTGGATTCACATCTTTGAACTCATTCTGTTTTTCAAAGTTCTGTTCCATTTTATTTTTCATCTCCTCCAATTGCTGTTGCAGTTCCTTCTGCTTTTCAATATTCTCTGAAATATTTTTCTTGTCTTCCCAGTTCAGATTTTGTTTTTCAAGCAACTTGTCCTTCATCTGTTGCAAATCATTCTTCACCGCCGCTGCTTTTTTCATCGCGTCTTTCATATCCTGCTTCAACTCCTTACTTTCTTTTGACAGCTCTTTGTTTAGTTCATTCAGCGTTGGCATGTCAAAATTCATCATGCTGCTCCTAGCGGACTTGCTTCCGTGGATACCGTCGTTATCCCAGACTTCAAAATAGTAGCTCATTTTGTCGCCCGGCTTTATCAAGAAGTCAGACAGTGACCAGTAATAGGTGAAGCGGGCAGAAACACCTCTGGCGAAAGAAATATTTAGACTTTTCAAAGCGGAAGATGATGAGTCGGCACGGGTGATTTGATAGTTAAAAGTCAAATTCTGTAATCCATAATCATCTGAAATCTCCCCTACATAATAGAAATATTTTTGTGTGGCAGAATCATTTTTCTCTTCGATGGCGATGACCGGATATAAATCGGGAGTCACATTCAGCGAATAGCTAACTGCTTCAGCATTTTGAACATTTTTATTAGCTGCGCGGACCGTATAAGAAACACTCTGCAAAAAGGTTTTGGAAAAAATAAATTCTGAGGCGCCGCTGCGCTTTAATGAATACATAGAATCTCCAAGCATCAAAGTGATATTCTCTACATTCAAAGTATTGAATCTCCAGGAGAGCTTAGTGCCCGCAGGAATCACCAGATCGCCGACGTTCTTCAATATTTCATCCTGTTTGCCGGTGTATGCAGGATAATCACAACTTACTTCAAAACCGGCGACCAGGGGTTTAGAAACCACATCCAACATGTATTCTTTAGAATGAAACCCATTGGCTGTCAAACGAAAAGGCATGGCTTGTTGTAGATTTATAAATTCATAGGTGAACCAGTTCTTGTCTTTCTTTTTCATCCGGACGATGTTCTTCTCTGACTCTACATATATTTCGGCAGGCAGGGCATCGCCGTCTACTTTCACTTCGAGCGTAAAGTTTTCAAACTGCAGCGCTTTCAAATCTTTGTTCTGAATCAGAAACTGAAACGGCGCCTGCTTTTCATAAAAGGTGTCGTTGTGATAGAGGCGCTTAGTACCCTCCTTAATCACATTAGGTGCGGCGATGATGATAAAAAGAAACAGCAGTGCCGGTGGAGCGAGGAATTTGAGATACTTTTTGTTCTTGCTCAAATCAACGGCAAAAGAAAAGTCAATGGGTTTAAGTTCTACTGCCTTTTGGTCAATGGCGGCTAAGAGTAATTCGGCCTGCGGCTGTGATTCGGCAGAGTGGCGCAACTGTAGAATATTCAATAGTTTATCTTTCACCTCCGTAAAATGTGTGCCGACAATTTCAGCAGCCTGTTCATACGAAATGATTTTGCCTAGCCGGTAATAGCGTAGCACCGGAGATAAAAAGTAGGTGGCAGTAACTATCGTGGAGGAAAGCAAAAAGCCGAAGAATAGCAACTTACGCCATAATGTAGGAAGGTAGAAATAATACTCCAACAGGTTGATAGCCAGAAAAAAGGCCAGAATATAAACAGCCGAAAATATTGCACCCCGAATCAGTTGGTTCGTATAATATTTACGAATAAACTGGTCGAGCTTTTCAATTAGGGCACTATATGACGAAGATTCTTGCATGGTGTAGATCGCTCAAATATAGAACGACTTATCGGGATGTTTGTTGCGTTGATGAATTTTAACTCACAAGAGGATTGGAGTCGTATTCAATTTCAGATTTTCAGTTTGCAATACACCGGACAGTGATCGCTGTGTTTCACTTGTTGGTATATGGCTGATTCGAGGAGGTTTTTCTCTAAGTTTTTTGTAGCGGCTATGTAATCAATTCTCCAGCCCTTATTGTTAGCACGTGAATTGGCGCGAAAACTCCACCATGAATATTGATGTGCTTCTTTGGGATGGAAATACCGAAAGGTATCTATAAAACCGGAGTTGAAATATTTCTCCATCCAAGCGCGCTCCTCCGGTTTGAAACCTGAACTGTCCTTATTGCTGATGGGATTGTGAATATCTATCTCTCGGTGACATATATTATAGTCGCCGGCGATAAGCATCTTCTTCCGATCCTTTTGCAAATCGTGAATGAAATTGAAAAAATCATCGAGGTACTGCATCTTCACCGCCTGACGTTCATCACCGGTGGTGCCGCTGGGGAAATAGGTACTCATGATGCTGAGATCACCAAGGTCTATACGTACATTTCTTCCTTCGTCATCATACTTCTTGATACCGCAACCGTAAACCACTTTGTCGGGTTTAATTTTTGAAAACACCGCGACCCCGCTGTATCCCTTCTTCGCTGCATCAAACAAAAAGCAGTGATAGCCCAAGTCCTCAAAAGGCTTGGGGTCGAAATCATCAATATGTACCTTGGTCTCTTGCAAACAAATCACGTCGGGATTGGCTTCTTTCAGCCATTGACCAAAACCCTTGGTCATGGCGGAGCGGATGCCGTTTACATTGTAGGATATAACTTTTAATTCGGACATGGTTTTGCGGTAAGTGCCAAAAATAGAAATTATGTGTACAGGTCTATGGCTGCTTTAGAACTACTCATCTATATTGGATTCAAAATAGAAAATTCCAACTGCGCCAGTTTTAATTAAAATCTAAGCTATCTATCAACTCTAAACATACAAGCCCGCAGATTTACAGTTCCTTAAGTTCTATTTCACTGAGCGCATTTTTTTCGGGATGTTGTTAAAGTTTAATTACGCGAGCTTCGATAATTCGCCGTTCCCAGATTTTGAGTAGTTGAACGGCATCCTCTTGTTTATTTTTTCCGGCCAGATTCATCTACTCGCGCACAACGCTCAGTTTCCGTTCAAGTTTAGAGTCAGGTATATGAGCAAGGAAAGAAACATTTTCTGTTTCGTGAATTTTGGCTTCTTCCATCCATTGTGTGTAATTCACAGAACCTTGTCCTTTTCATTTTCATCCCTTAGCGAAAGTCAAATTGTCCACCTCCCTTTCCATTTTTGACCGATCCTTTGCTATTCGGTACCCATCTCCAGCTATTCGGTCCCAGTTAGTAAGAGACAGGTCCCTGTTAGCAGCTATTCGGTACCTGTTTGCAAGAGATAGGTCCCTGTTCGTAGCTACTCGGTCCCTGTTAGAAGAAGACAGGTGCCTACTCGTGGCTATTCGGTACCCGTTAGCAAGAGACATGTCCCTGTTAGCGGCTATTCGGTACCGAATAGCAAAAACCAGGTCCTTAGCGTTTGGGTTTCAACCAATTTGCCGAGGGCCTCAACGCTTGAATTATAGTCAAGCTCTGTTACTTTTGCCTCAGACCAATAGATGCCAATCCAATTTCATAATGCTGACATTCGTTTTTCTTTAAAACAAAAGAGAAAGATACAGCGATTCATTCATTATCAAATTACCACATTATCAAATTATCAAATCGGCTCTTTAGATTTCATTTTTTGCAGCGACGATTATCTGCTCAACATCAACCACCGATTCCTAAAGCATGATTATTATACGGATATCATCACCTTTGATCTAAGTGAGAAAGGAGACGCTAAGACAAGAGACGAACAGTCGTTAGTTTCTGAAATATATATAAGCGTGGATCGGGTGAAAGAAAACAGTTTGAAGTTTGAGCAGACCAAAGTTGCTGATTTAAAATTGGAAGCAAATATGCGCAACCCTCCATCTGGAGCCAAGCGCTCTACCCCCCCCAATCAAAACTTTGAAAGTGAGCTATTAAGAGTCATATTCCACGGGGTACTTCATTTATTGGGTTACAAAGACAAAACCGTGAAGCAAAAGAAAGAAATGAGGAAAATGGAGGAGAAATGGCTTCTCTGGTTTGCGGATTACAATTAGCTGGTAGCACGAAAGAAAGCACAAAGCATAGATAACACCCTATGCCACAGTGTTTTACACGATGTTCCACATGGAACACAAATATAATGAGTGTTTCCCAACAACAAACAACTCACAATTAGCAACTAAAATCCGTTCCACGTAGAACATATTGGGCTATTTTAAATCTTCCTACCATAATCACAAATCTTAAATACCCCGTTATCTTTGCACCAAGCAAATAAAATACCGCTGGCCTGCTCTATCTGAGAGAGGGCAGAACCCGGATAAAGTATGTTCAAACAATATGACGTTATAGTAGTGGGTGCCGGCCATGCAGGCTGTGAGGCAGCAACGGCAGCAGCAAATCTGGGCAGCTCGGTGCTTCTGGTCACCATGAACATGCAAACCATTGCCCAAATGAGTTGCAATCCGGCAATGGGCGGAATAGCCAAGGGGCAAATTGTCCGTGAAATAGATGCTCTGGGAGGATATTCTGGGATTGTGAGCGATAAAAGCATGATCCAGTTCCGCATGCTGAACCGCTCAAAGGGTCCCGCTATGTGGAGCCCCAGAACGCAGAACGACCGAATGATGTTTGCAACTCTGTGGAGAACCATGTTAGAAGGCACTAAAAATGTGGATTTCTGGCAAGAAATGGTTAGTGGACTGTTAGTTAAGGGCGGAAAAGTGTGCGGAATCCGTACTTCGATGGGGATAAACATTGAAGCAAAAACAGTGGTTTTGACCAACGGAACCTTTTTGAACGGCATCATACACATCGGAGAAAAACAATTTGGCGGAGGCCGAGCAGGTGAGAAGGCTGCACATGGCATCACAGAACAACTCGTAGAATTAGGCTTTGAAGCCGGAAGAATGAAAACCGGAACACCTCCGCGAATAGATGGTAGAAGCCTAGACTATTCAAAAATGGAAATTCAATATGGGGACGAGGAGGTAACTGGCTTCTCTTTCAAGAAAGGCATGAATCCCTTTACGGCTACTAAGCTCCACATAGAAGGAGCTAGGAAGATGAAGTCGCAACTCCCCTGTCATATTACCTATACCAACCAAAAAGTTCACGACATCCTACGCACAGGTTTCGACCAATCTCCTATGTTTTCAGGCAGAATAAAAGGTCTGGGGCCTCGATATTGCCCCTCGGTAGAGGACAAAATAGATCGCTTTGCCGACAAAGAAAGGCATCAGCTCTTTGTGGAGCCGGAAGGATGGGATACGATAGAGATATACGTGAATGGCTTCTCTACGTCGCTTCCAGAAGCGGTACAATATAAGGCACTAAAGGAGGTGGCCGGCTTCGAGAATATGAAGATGTTCCGACCGGGATATGCTATAGAATATGACTATTTCCCCCCTACCCAATTAGAAAGTACCCTAGAAACTAAACTAGTGAAAGGCCTGTTCTTTGCCGGGCAGATAAACGGGACTACCGGATATGAAGAGGCAGCTTGTCAGGGTTTGATGGCGGGGATAAACGCCCATAGATCAGCTCAAGAGAAGGAGGCACTAATTCTAAAGAGATCGGACGCCTATATTGGAGTATTGATAGATGACCTGATAACCAAAGGGACCGAAGAGCCCTATCGCATGTTTACTAGCCGTGCCGAATACCGTATTCTGCTTCGTCAGGACAATGCAGATCTACGCCTCACCGAACTGGGACACAGTCTGGGTTTAGCCGATCAACAACGATATGACCGAGTAAAAGACAAGAAGAAGGCCATGAAAGAAATTCGAGCCTTTTTCTCTACTCACGGGGTAGAGCCCTCGGAGGTAAATCATGCGTTGGAAGAAGCTGGAACCGCCTTACTCAGCCAGAAAATTAAGCTGGATAAGATACTTTCACGCCCTCAAATGGATGTAAAAATATTAAGTAAAGTTCTGCCCGCCGTAGCTAAGTTCCTATCTCCCTATGACCCCGAATTCATAGAGTCTGTCGAAATTGAAATGAAGTACGAGGCCTACATCGAGAAAGAAGTCGAACTGGTGAACAAAATGAATAAACTAGAAGATATCCGTCTGGATACCGATTTTGATTATACACGACTGAAAGCTCTATCTATGGAAGCCAGGCAAAAACTCGCACAAATTAAACCATCCTCTTTGGGTCAGGCCAGTAGAATCAGTGGAGTTTCCCCAGCAGATGTTTCAGTCCTGATGGTACACATGGGCAGATAAAAGTATAGAGTTGGCATCACAAATTTGGAAGAATAAAGCGAATCGTTTACTTAATAGAGCAATCCTATTCGGGTGCATTCTGAGCATGACGCACTGTGCACAGGAGAGCACTCCGCAGGGAGGAAAAAAGGATGAAAGTCCCCCAGAAGCCCGCAAAATAGATCCGCCGAACAAATCAGTCCGCTTTCAATCGAACAAAATCGAAATTACTTTCAATGAATTTATCCAGTCCTCCGGTTTTGCACAAACGTTAATTTCACCTCCACTTGACAGAAATCCGGATTACAAGGTATCAGGTAAAAAATTGAAGATAAAACTAAAAAGTCTTCTTCGAGCCAACACCACCTATACCATCAATTTCGGCGATGATATCAAAGATGTAAACGAAAGTAACATATCTCCCAACTTTACTTATGTATTTTCAACAGGCGAATACATAGATTCTCAGGAAGTAAGCGGGAAGATAACCCTAGCAAAAGACAATAGTCCTGCAGAAGGAGTACTCGTTACCCTTTATCCTGCCGAAATGAATGATGGCATACTTACCAACAAGCCATATTACTTCTCAAAAACCAATAAATCTGGCGAATACCAAATTCGAAATATAAAATGGGGTGATTATCAGATCTATGCACTCAAAGATCAAAACTTCAATTACATCTATGATCAGCCAAATGAACTAATTGGCTTCCAAGATACGATTCTACACCTCACTGACAGCAGCCATGCCAAAATGAATCTGGTTGCATTTGAAGCCGCTAACAAAAAAGTGGCATTTATTCGTGCTAAGTCAATAAATCCCGGTTTAGTACAATTTGTTTATTCTGCCCCAATCAATTCATTTAATCTAACATATCAAGGCGTACCATCCTCCGACTTCTGGTATTTCAACAACACAAAAGACACTGTAAACTATTGGCTTGCAGACTATTACAGCAATAATATTACCCTGTTCCCCGTGGCAAATGATAGCCTACTCGACACCGTGAGAATCGAATTGCAAAATATCGCCAAGGATTCAATGTTTCAAAAGAAGACCAATGCGTTAAGCCTTACTGCGCAACAGATTAGGCCCCAAACATCCAAAGAAAGCCTCCGTGAAATAACCATTCAAGAGCTTTATAAGCCGCTTAAAATAAATTTCTCGCGTCCTATATCGAAAATAAACGCCTCTAAAGTCCTTCAGATTTTAGAGGATTCGACTAAAAAAGTAGTCACACCAAACTTCAAACTCGATGAGCAAAGCAAAACCTTCCTAACCGCCGATTTTCAAAAAAAGGAAAACACCGATTATACTTTACTCATTCCCGATTCTTCCTTTCAGGATATTTATGGCACATGGAACTATGCAACCACCTATCACTTTCGTACCAACACCAAATCAGAGTATGGAAACATACATCTGACTTTGATGACCACCGGTGCCAATCCAATTATATTTTTCAATTAATAAGAGGAGAACATGAAGTAGTCAAAGAAATTCCCTTTCACAACCTCGAAACAAAAAAAGTAACGCTCGAAAATTATCCGGCGGGCAGCTATCGTGCGGAAGTATTTGACGACCAAAATGGAAATGGCAAATGGGATACTGGTGATTTCAAAAATAAAATTCAACCCGAAAAAATTTTCACTTTCAAAGATACTTACCAATTAAAAGGTGGTTGGGATTTGGATGTAGAAGTAAAGTTTTAATCTTGCACCATGGCCTTGATTCTTCCGGTAAATGGTGTAGCGCCTAAATTTGGCAATAATTGTTTTCTAGCTGACAACGCTACGGTGGTCGGCGATGTTGTGATGGGCAACGATTGCAGCGTCT
Source organism: Bacteroidota bacterium (assembly GCA_016722375.1). NCBI lineage: Bacteria > Pseudomonadati > Bacteroidota > Bacteroidota bacterium. The sequence continues at coordinate 131,720 of JADKJG010000005.1, forward strand.
GGTTCACGTCCGTCGTACGTGGCGATGTTCACTACATAAAAATGGGCAACAAAGTAAACGTGCAAGACGGAGCCATTATTCATGGCACTTACCAAAAATCTCCGACCAACATCGGGAACAACGTTTCAATCGGGCACCGAGCAATAGTACATGGGTGCACCATTCACGACAACGTGCTTATCGGAATGGGTGCCATCGTGATGGACAATGCCATCATCGGCGAAAACTCAATTATCGCAGCCGGTGCTGTAGTACTGGAAAATACCGTCGTAGAACCCGGCACAATATATGCTGGTGTTCCCGCTAAGAAAACAAAGCTGGTAGATCAGGAAAAATTCAAATGTCTCATTGAGCGTATCAGCAATAACTATGTGATGTATTCGGATTGGTTTAGAAAAAAGAAATAGAAAGAAAAACATGGAAGACTTACCAAAGGAAGAAGAGGTAGTACTGGTTGACGACGAGAATAACGTTCTTGGCTATATGGGGAAACTGGAAGCACACAAGACGGGTTTGCTACATCGCGCCATCAGCGTCATAGTATTTAATCAAAAAGGAGAAATGCTGATACAGCAAAGAGCATTGACCAAATATCACTGGGCAGGAATCTGGAGCAATGCCTGTTGCAGCCATCCTCGCCAAGGCGAAACCTTTCAGCAGGCTGCTGAACGCAGATTATTTGAAGAGTTAGGATTTAAAACACCACTGAAAGAGGCCTTCCATTTCATTTATAAGGCTCACGATGCCTCCAGTGGGCTGACCGAACATGAGTTAGACACGGTGTTCATCGGTACATATAATGAGGAGTTCAATTTCAACAAAGAAGAAATTCATGCCACCAAATGGTTAACTATGAGTGAGTTGAATCACGATATGGAGCAACATCCCGAACAATACTCGTTCTGGTTCAAAATCATTTTAAACGAAATGAAAAAGCGCGAATTGGCTCCCTCAAACTGATGCTCCCACTTTCAGATGACATAGAAAACTATATCGCCTTCTACTCGGCACATGAAGATGAAGTTCTTCGCGAACTATCGCGCGAAACTCATCTGAAAATCCAGATGCCTCAAATGCTTTCTGGAAACATACAAGGCCAGTTTCTCGAAATGTTCAGTAGGCTATTACAACCTAAAAGAATACTGGAAATAGGAACCTTCACCGGTTACTCCGCTATCTGCCTCGCCAAAGGTTTGCATTCAGACGGTTTACTCTATACCCTCGACATCAATGAAGAGTTGAAGGCCATGTGTGAAAAATATTTTCACAAAGCCAATCTCCAACACAAGATCACACACCTTATCGGCGATGCAAAAAAAATCATCCCGCAATTAGATGAAACCTTTGATCTGGTATTTATAGATGCCGACAAAATCAATTATTCCCTATACTACGACCTGGTCTTTGACAAAGTCCGCACCGGTGGCTACATCATCGCAGACAATGTACTATGGAGTGGCAAGGTCGTTGAACCAAAGAAAGACAAAGATACCGTCGCTATTGATGCCTACAACCAAAAAGTGGCCGCAGATAGTAGAGTCCATAACTTCATCCTGCCACTGCGCGATGGACTAAATATTGCACGGAAAACAGTTTAATACACAATATTCAGAGTATAAACCCCGTTAAACATAAAAACAGGTCATGTACATTTGTACCTGAGAAAGTCTCTGTTTATGATTAGGTTAATTACACTTTGCGTCTTCATGGGCACCTTGCTAATTCCCAAAGCCCAGCAAAAACAAAACGTCTTGAATTATGTTGAACGCTATAAAGGCGTCGCTATTCAGGAAATGGTGCGTTGTGGCATTCCGGCCAGTATCACGCTCGCTCAAGGAATTCATGAATCCAACAGCGGCAATTCTCCATTAGCCTCTAAATCCAACAACCACTTTGGCATCAAGTGTAAAGCCGATTGGGAAGGGAAAAAACATTACCATAACGACGATGAACCCGATGAATGTTTCCGCGTCTATGAACATCCTGAGGCCTCCTATGCCGACCACTCTGACTTTCTTGTTACCCGGTCGCGCTATGCCGATTTATTCAAATTGCAAATCAACGATTATAAAGGCTGGGCAAATGGACTAAAAGCCGCTGGCTATGCCACCAATCCAAAATACGCGCCTATACTCATTCAACTGATTGAAACCTACCACCTCGACCAGTTTGACCGCGAAGGAATTCTTGCGCTCAAGAACAAAAACAAAAAAACAAGTTATCCCGCACCGGTTGAGCCCGTGCAAGCGCTCGCCAAAAAAGAAACCCCGAAACCAACCGAACAAGCGGTGACAAAAGATACAGTCCAGATTCGATTTTTGGGTGCAGTAGAAAATGAACAACCGCCAACACCCACCGAAAACTCAAGAACAGAATATACCGTAAACGGTTTGCGCGCATTGATTGCCCACCGCGATGAAGACCCCTTGACGATTGCTTGGAACTATGATCTGTACTATCAACAAGTAGTGCAATTCAACGACCTGACACCGGATGAAAAATTCAAGGAAGGTGAGTTTATATTCCTCCAATCAAAGAAATCTAAAGGAGCAGAAAAAAACTATACGCTAAAAAACGGTGAGAGTATGCGAGATGTATCACAGAAGTTTGGCATCCGGTTAAGAGATTTGTATGCCAAGAACTTGATGAAAGCCTATGACCAGATTCCCGCCGGCGAAACCGTACAACTGCAAGAAAAGAGGAAGGCATCGCCAAGAACCATTTCTTATGCACAGTTTCTTAAATCACTGCATACCCAAGAAGCAACTACCACTACCTCCAACCCAAGTCCCTACAATACAAACTCCCAATATCAGGTGCAGTCTTCAGACACTCTATATTCGATAGCCCGTAAGTTCAACTTGTCGGTAGAGCAGTTAAAAGCTCTTAATAAACTAGACAACACGAACATTCGTGAGGGACAAACGCTGGTAGTTGCCCAATAAATAGAGAACTTAGCGTAATGCTATTTTCGTTTGCATACTATTAGGTCAACTAATTCATGAAAAATCTATTTCCAACCTTTATTTTCGCACTGATCTTTAGCATATACTCCTGCGCACAGCAAAAACAGGAACCGGTGCCAACTATTCAACCAAACAAAACAACGATGAGTGAACAAGCAAAATTAGATACCGTAACGCTGGGTGGCGGTTGTTTCTGGTGTACCGAAGCCATCTATCAGCGCTTGAATGGAGTGGTTTCTGTAGCATCGGGCTATTCAGGCGGACAAATTGCTAACCCAACCTATAAAGAAGTTTGTTCGGGGCTGACCGGCCATGCTGAATGTACGCAAATCACTTTTGATGCCAATGTGGTACCCCTGGCCCAAGTGCTGGAAGTATTTTTCAAAACACATGACCCCACCACCGTGGACCGCCAAGGAAATGATGTGGGTACTCAATATCGTTCTGTCATTTTCTATAAAAACGAAGAACAAAAAAAAGTAGCCGAGGACATCAAAAACGGGCTGGATAAAAGTGGAGCTTTCTCCAAACCAATCGTTACCGAGATTGTGCCACTCACCACGTTCTACAAAGCCGAAGACTATCACCAAAACTACTACAACGAGAATAAAAGCTCCAACTCTTATTGCTCTATTGTCATTGTACCCAAAATTGAAAAGTTTGAGAAGTACTTTAAAGATAAGCTGAAGAAGGAGTAATTAGTGTCCAGTTGCTGATTGTTAGACCTAAATGTTCGACAAACATATTTATAGCCGATGCCCCGTTTATCAATACTAATGCCTCGTATCTAATCACTGTTTTCTATATTCTCTTATTTTTCATCTTTGGCACCAAATATATATGGAGAAGCTAGTCAAGCTGGGCGATAAAACTTTCAGGCTATACAAGAGTGAAAGCGAAATATTCGCTGCTATTCGAAATATTGCTTCTCAGATCAACGACGATTATATCGGCAAAAGACCGGTATTGATTCCCGTCCTCAACGGCTCTTTTATGTTTGCGGCAGACCTGTTGCGCGAACTGAGATTAGACTGCGAACTTTCCTTTATCAAAGTAGCTTCCTATAAAGGCATGCAGTCCAATAGCGATGCCTCTACCCTCATCGGGCTTAATAAAAACCTGGAAGGTCGCCACGTAATTATCATAGAAGATATTGTAGATACCGGCCACACCCTCGCCCACATTGTCCCTACGCTTCTGGCACAAAATCCCGCTTCGCTCAAAGTCGCTTCGCTGCTCATCAAACCCTTTGATCTGAAAGCCAGCGTCAACATTGATTACGTAGGCATGGAAATTCCCAACGAATTCATCGTAGGCTACGGATTAGACTATGATGGGCTGGGAAGAAACCTACGCGACATTTATCAGGTAGTCATTGAGTGATTATTACCGGTTCCGGTTATGAGACAAATCGTCGTCATAGGAGGCGGAGCAGCAGGGTTTTTTGCCGCCCTAGCAAGTGCCGAAAACAATCCTGATGCACAAGTCACCATTCTTGAAAAATCTTCCACACTTCTATCTAAAGTAAAAATCAGCGGCGGCGGGCGGTGCAACGTCACTCATGCCTGCTTTGATGCCAAAGAGTTAATCAAAAATTATCCCAGAGGAGAGAAGCAATTGCTCGGACCTTTCACCCGGTTCAATCCTTCGCACACCGTTGATTGGTTTGAAGCCAAAGGCGTGAAACTGAAACGCGAAGCAGATGGAAGAATGTTTCCGGCCACCGATTCATCACAAACCATCATAGATTGTTTCCTCCAAGAAGCCAAACGCCTCGGAGTAGCGATCAAGATGCAAACCGGAGTAGAAACTATCAAGCCCGACGATGCAAAGTTTCATTTAGTCACCAACAAAAATACACCCATCATCGCCGATGCGGTCATTATCACCACCGGTTCCGGTTCATCTATGTGGAGCCTCTTGTCCGGTCTCGGCCATACCATCGTGCCACCGGTTCCCTCGCTCTTCACCTTTAACATAAACGACCAGCGCATCAAAGGTCTGGAAGGTCTATCTGTGCCCCACGCTACGGTCTCCGTCGTTCCACCTGCGACTCATAAAGCACCCTATTCAAAATTATCTTCCACCGGCCCTTTGCTCATCACCCACTGGGGAATGAGCGGCCCGGCCATCCTGCGTTTGTCTGCCTGGGGTGCGCGGATCTTATCAGACTCCAAACACCAATTTGAAATAGAAATAAACTGGACCGGCGAACCTTCTATCAACGAGCTGCGCGAAACCATCAAGCAGTTCAAACAATCACACCCAAAAAAGGTCGTTTCGATCAACCCTCTTCTCCCACTACCCAAAAGGCTCTGGGAGCGGCTCTCAAGCACTATCTGCCAAACGTCCACCAACTACGCCGACCTCTCCAACAAACAGATTGAGGGCCTCGCCACAGCGCTTGCCGCCTCCCGCTTCCACGTGCTCGGCAAATCCACCTTCAAAGATGAGTTTGTAACAGCCGGTGGAGTCAGTCTAGATGAAGTGGACTTTAAAACCATGCAGAGCAAAATTATCCCCGGACTATATTTTGCCGGCGAAGTATTAGACATGGATGCCATCACGGGAGGCTTCAATTTTCAGGCAGCCTGGACTACCGGCTGGGTTGCGGGGAACGCCATCTAAGTCATTCCTTCCCGGAGCGCTCTACCATTTTACCGAAACATTCTTCCCTGTTTTCGTCACGAGTTTAGGTATTTCTGTCACAGACTTACCTATTTCCGTGGCGGACTTCCCTATTTCTGCGGCGGACTTACCTCATTCTGCGGCGAACTTCCCTAATTTCGTGGCGACTTGTCCTCATTCCCTCACGGACTTACCTCATTCTGTCACAGACTTACCTCATTCTGTCGCGGACTTCCCTCATTCTGTCACAAACTTGCCTCATTCTGTGACAGAATGAGTCTGGATTTTTTTGAAAACAGGCTATAAAATTGTTAATTCGCAGAAAAGCGTCCAGTTTTTATTCCAAAGTGGGATTTATGATAATGTCTGAATTGTTAAAGCAGTTTATTGTTTTCTTTCATGCTTTAGCTTGTATAAATATACTAGAAATATGTATTTGTATATACTATTTGGTATAACACGTAAAGTAATTGGAAAAAGGCTTGGCAATTATTAACAGATTGTATAGCTTTGACCAATCAATTATGGAAAGATACCCGGCAGCAAGAATGAGATGTAACTGGTGATTTAGATTCTTCCTTGGAGGAAGAACATAGGGTGTGAAGGCTGAAGAGTTAGCATTGGCGTTGAATAAAGTATAGATTCTTTTATCAATAAACTCACACAAACCTAATCCCATGAAAAAATCTCTCCCGTTCCTTGTATGCCTACTCCTCATCCTTTTCGGAAAAACATTTCTCAGCGCTCAAGATGTAAAATGGGCCATTCGCGTCGGTGGTTCCGGCACGGAGATAGGTTTTAACATTGCGGTGGATAGTAGCAAGCGCACCTATGCTGCGCAGCAAATCATTAGCGGCACGAGCGTCAATTTCAACGGTAGTTGTACCATAACGGGAGGGTCTAACAGTTATGATGTGTCCTTTGTCAGATTAGATACTGTCGGTGCCTGTATCTCTTCAAAATATATCATCACTCAAAACGATAACGTGATGGGTTTAAGGCTGGACAGCCTCAATAATATCTATATCGTAGGCAACCGGTCAGGAACCAATTCTCTTTGCACCTCACAGGCCACCTCCGGTCAGGACCTCTTGCTGGCCAAATTAAGCTCAACCGGTACCTGCACCTGGGGAAAAAAGATAGGTGGATCGAGTGGTGATTACGGATACCGGCTGAGCTTAGACCGCGATGGCAACATCTACATCACAGGCAGCTTTGCCGGAACCGTTTCTTTCGACGGAATATCTCTGGTATCGGGCGGCAGCAATGATGGCTTCATCGCCAAATTCAATAACAGCGGCACCATTCAGTGGGCAAAAAAATTTGGTAGCACCGGTGACGACTTTGGGTATGGAATTTCTAATGTGGTGAACGGTAATTTCTATGTCTGCGGACGCGTTCAGAACACCGGCACCTTTGGAACTTTATCTGCTGTCAGTAAGGGAGGATACGACGCTTTTATCGCAAAAGTAGATGCCTCTAATGGAAGTTTCGTTTGGCTGCGTACCGCCGGAGTATCCGGCGCGGCCAATGAAAATGGCATACAGGTAGTGATGGATCCATCCGGAAATGCACTTTATACGGTGCTGGTCAGCGGGGGAGCTATTTTCGGAACCGACACGATACCCTATCGCTGTGAAGCCGTAGTCATGTATAATTCCGATGGAGATATACAGTGGACCCGACCTATGGGATCCGCTGCCGGTTATATCGGACCCAGCGTAGCCATACATGATTCCACCATTTATTTTGCAGGGGCTCTTGGTGCCACTACCTATATCGGTCCCTTTACGGCCACCACCGCAGGGGGCGCGGATATACTTCTGGCGGCGCTGGACTATTCCGGCAAGCCACTCTGGGTAAAAACTTATGGGAGCACCGCCTCCGATTATGCTATGGAAATAGCCTGTGATCAGGAGGGTGACTTATATGTCACCGGTGTTTTCAGTGGTACCGTGAACTTTGGCGGCATCAGTCGTACCTCGTCGGGTTCTAATGACGTATATTACTTCAAAGCCACTCCACCGCTTCTGATCACCAAGGTGGCCGAAGGTAAAAACATGGTGTGCGGCACCGGAGCATTTGACGTAGCATACCGGACAGGAACTATATTCGACACCACCAATGTATTTACCGTGGAGTTATCTGATACAGCAGGGAATTTCAGCCAACCGGTTCCGGTAGGCACGCTTAATGCTACTACCTCCGGAACCATCACAGCCACCATTCCTGATACCATTCCGGCAGGCAGCAGCTACAGATTACGAATCACCTCTTCTAACCCCGCCACTACGGGTGCCGAATACGCCACTAATTTCAGACTATCCCCAATCCCATCCACCCCCACTCCGCCCACCCCACAAACCTCTTGCAGCGACACTACCGTGCTGTTTGTGTTTGACAGCATCCTAGCCGGTAGCGGAGGCCATCAAATTGAATGGGCATTGAGTAGTTTGTTCGACACCACCGAAATCATTGAAAGCAATGGCAGCATTAATCTCTTGGTGGAATCTGGTGCTATGGATACGCTCTGGATGAGGAGCAGGGATAGTATAACTGGTTGTGTGAGTGGGATTGTTTGGACGACGGGGAGGGTGAATGCTGTCCCTGACCAACCAACTACATCGGAGTTACTAACTTCTCTTGAAGACACAGTTGCAATCTTTTCATTTGACACAGTTGAGGCCGGTAGTGGCGGTGATAAAATCGAATGGAGTTTAATAAGCGACTACAGTAGTTCAACAACTGAAACATCGCCAGCCACCCTTGCGATTGACGTAAACTCCGGCGGGAACAAAACCATTTATATCCGGACAGATAATGAAATCACCGGCTGTAATAGCGAAAGCATAATGTTCATAGTAATGAATGGAGTACAATACGGCAATGACAGTTCCACTAATGCACCACCAACTTTCTTTTCGGTAAAAAGCCAAATGGAGGCATACATGGAAGCCAATCCTGTGGAAGAACCTGAGGAAGACGGCCCTGAGAATAATTATTTAAAATGGAAATGGTTTTGGGAGCCTAGGCATAATCCTCAAAACGGAAGGCTAGATGCTGCTGCTGCTGCTCTGATCGCTTACGGATCAAACCCGGGAAATTATTGTGATACTTCGTCGGCTTTTCCTTCAAATTGGCAATCGATGGGGCCGTCTGATGACGCGGAGCATAGAGGGCGGGTTAATCAGATTTGGATTGAGCCTGGTGATAGTAGCCACTTAATCGTAGGCACTACTGGTGGTGTTTGGGAATTGAACGGTAATACATGGACATGCATGACGGACAACGGTGGAATACCTTCCACCGCTATTTCGGCTTTAGCCGTTAATCCTACTTCCGGTAATCAGGGAGATATAAGAGTGGGGCTTGGTTCTGCATCGCAAAGTAATGATGATCATCATCAATGGACCCACGGATATGGATTAGGTGTAGCCATTAGGGATAAGACTTCTCATGAATGGTCAATAGATGAAGGTTTTAGAAACCATTACTATGCAATGGACTCAAATTGGTTGCCGATAGTTAGCTCAGCCGTTTTTAAACCAGGCTCCCAAGATTTTTATGTAAGCGCAGGAAGGTATATTTTTAGAAAACTTGCAGGCCAGTCTAATTATGAAACGGTTTATACCGATTTTTTCCCTTTCGCTAAAATAGGCCAAATTACTTTTTCAAAAACAGATTCTTCAAAAGCGCTTGCTACTGCAACCGGCCCCATAACGAAATTATTGCGTTCAACAGAAGGAGGGAAATCTGGTTCTTGGGTTGATATATCAAATCATGTTTTCAAAGGAACTGATTTCAATACTACCTTTGGTACATATCCTGATACCAATTGGGGGACATGGAATAATGTTGGCAATGGAGTTAATTGGAAAGTGGTTAGTGTTCCAATCTCAGTAAATAATATGGCTGCACGAGTTGTATCAACGTCTCAGGATAGTACTGCTACTTTAGTAAGCGAGTTTCCCGGTGGCTCGATGCAACCCAATAGCTACTGGTCAATCTCTTTTGATGCAGCAATTCCTGCCAATGTGCAACTCCGAATCCGACTTTGCCAAGATACAGGTCAAATTTATAATACCAGCTACTTCCCGCATGAAATTGCTTTTGATGTTGTGTCTAGTAATCGGCTTTTAGCCAAGTATGGTTTTTCTTTTACTAACCCAACCAATACATTTTACAGATTTATAGGCATTGATGCATATCTGCCAGGATCAACCACACCTCTCATAATTGATAATATTACCCTCAGATCGCTTTCATCCGCTACATATTTTTATGATATTGTAAAAGACCATACAACGGGAAATCCTACCTCAGGACATGAAATAGCCTATATAGCTGTTAAGGATATGAACCATGTTGTTACCTTAGTTAAGTATGATTTGGACAATTTAAGTCATCCGGTAATCTGGTCCAAACCTGCAATTGCTTTACGTACAGATGTAAAAGTGCAGGTTCCGGAATATAACCACAATAGAATATACTTAGCTGGGTCTCAAGATTGGGTTTATAAAACCGATAGTTCGCAATTGTCTTCGCTTTCATTTAACTTGACAGCTTCTTCCCATATTGACATCAGAAGCCTGGAATTAATTGATGAATATGGGAATGAACTATATGTAGGTAATGACGGCGGAATAAGCAAATTATCTAATGGTGGAAGTGTAATACAAAATTATAACAAAAGTGGTTTTGCCACTAACCTCACTTTTGGATTCAGCAGTTCGGAGGCAATTAAAAGCAGAGTTTTAGCTGGGAACGTAGATAACGCAACATTATGTTGAGATGGTTCCGGCAATTGGGTTAACGTGCCTCCGGTTTATGATAGTTATGAAACAGCGATTGACCGCGAAGATGGTGATAACGGATGGACCCAATTAGGCGGTGGTGATGGAGAATCTTTTTTGTATTCTACAAATGATGTTTTAACTGGTTTTCCTCCGCAACGAAATCCGAATCAACCAGATGCAACTAATTATACGCGCCAAATCTTCATTAAACAAATGTTTTATCACCCATGGACAAATAAGTTATTATGCGGAACGAATGACATTCAGGTTTATAATGAATCCAACGATACCTGGGCAAAGCTAAATGCCAATCAAGGGCAAGCAGGTACCTATGATTTTAGGGAGGCCGGGCTGCCAGGTGATGTAGAAAAGGGAGGAATTACTGCTATGTGGGTAGGAAAAAATTTAAAGGACGATATACAATACGTTATCAGTAATACGTCCTTAATCTATCGCCATTGGCAGGACATTTCCGATAATAATACATGGAAATGGAGTTCGATAGGAACCCTTAAGACATACGGGAATGATTCTGCTATAAGTAACTTTACGCAAGGGCAGTATTGGGCAAAGTATCGTTATCATCTACCCATGTGCGTTACGGCAGATCCAGATAATCCTTTACACGTTTGGGTGGGCTTTGGAGGTATGAAAGGCTGGCACCCTGATGATCCATTGGCTAATTCTGGCGATCAACGCATTTTCCGTTCCGATGATGGCGGTGAACATTGGACTGATTGCAGCGCTGGTCTGCCTCCTTTCCCTGTAACCAAAATTGTTTACCAGGATGGCACCGACGACATTTTATATGCAGCCACTGATATTGGGGTGTATGCGTGGGATAAAAATTTCGAAAACGACAGCGGCCCTAATGGCAGATGGGTTTGTTTCCATGAAAATCTCCCAAACGTAGTAATCACCGATATGGAAATTGTGCAGTGCGAAAACAAAATTCGTGTTTCTACGTGGGGAAGAGGAATTTGGGAAACGGCGCTTCCACCGGTGCCGGAAGCCCAGCGGCGTGAGTTACTCATTGAAGAAAATACAACATGGAGCCATACTCGAATGGTGGCCACGACGATAAGGATTCAAAGCGATGCGGCATTGATCATCAATAACAGAGCTACTATATTGATGGCGCCTGGAACCAGCATTATTGTTGAACCGGGAGGAAAATTGATGGTGGATAGTGGAAAAATAACCAGCGGTTGTGGCGAAACATGGGATGGAATTATTGTTAAAGGTGACATGGCATCTCATGCGCAAAACCTGAGCACCACCAATAACGCAACAGCCATGAGCAATCAGGGGTTTGTTTATTTGTTCGGCGCGACGATAGAAAACGCCTACGAAGCTTTGCGGGTGTGGAATCCGGCGGTGGGGTGGGTGAGCGGTGATCATAATATCGGGGGAACCGGCGGCATTGTGAGGGCTGTTAATACCACCTTTAAGAACAACCGGCGAAGCGCCGAGTTTATGTGGTATAGAAATACCAATGATGCTGCCAATAAAAGTCATTTCTATAATTGCCGATTTGAAACGGATGCCGCGCACACGCCTGTCTATCCGTTTTCCGCTCATGTAACGATGTGGGGAGTCAATGGAATAACGTTTAAGGGTTGTACCTTTGAGAACCAGAATACGCAGAGCGATTCCATGCAAGACAAAGTATTAGGCGTGGGCATCCGGGCGATTGATGCTGGCTTTAAGGTGCTGGACTTTGGCTCACAGCGAAGCGAATTCAAAAATTTTAAGGAAGGGATTTACATCAGTTCCTTAACTTCTCCTTACAAGACCGAAGTAATTCATGCTGAATTTGAAAGCTGCATCCGGGGCATACGAAACGAAGGGGTAAATGCCTGCCGGTTTATTGATAACAGCTTTGCCATCGGTAACCTGGCGCAAATAACAAATTATCCTCCCGGGGGTATTGCAGGGACCAATGAAGGAATTGTATTGCACCAGTGTACGGGCTTCGAGGTGGAAGGGAATACATTTAACAAAGCCACCGCATCTCCTTACCCACCGATAGGAATTCGTGCGGCCAGCACCGGAGACAACAATAACCTGATAAACGATAATACATTCAGTGGTCTTTTTATAGGTAATTTGGCAAATGGGGTGAATCAAAACAAGAATGAAGATGAAGAAACTGGGTTAATATATCTCTGTAACATCAACGCTTCAAATATTCCCGGCTATGATTTTTGTGTGGTCAATAGGCCAATAGCTGCAGGTGGAGGAATAAACCAAAAGCAGGGTAATCACTCTTTCCCGGCTAATAATGAGTTTTCCGATTGTTCGCCCAATTGTAATTCGTTCCGACATTTTTATAATGATACATTAGCGGTAGATGTAACGTATTATCATTTTAATCAAGCGATTCCTAATAATTTACTTTATCCAACTTATCGTACGGCTATACCCAAATTTCGTACGCAACAAGTAGTTCTTCCCCAAAACCCCAACATCTGTCTAAGCCAATCCCCATTCTGTCCTTATTGCATTACTATTGATGACTTCAGAGATGCTTTTGTAACTCATAAATGGTCACTTCACGATTACCTACAGCAATATATCGGGCTGATTGATGATGGAGATACCCCGTATGTATTAGATGAAATTGAAAATGCCACAAACGGACCTACGCTTAAAACTTATCTTGATGGCATTGCGCCTAACCTGAGCCGGCAGGCGCTGGAGGTCAGTGTTCAAAGAATGTTATTGCTTTCCGAAGCTGGAGTTTACGAGGTGTTGAGGGATAATGCCGAATCGGTGGACGACAGCATTATTGCTCACTATTTACAAATACTACGAATTGAATCCCGAAGGCGCGATGCCCGAATGGATGGTGGATACGATTCGTATGCGGATGGACAGCTCAACTTTACGCTCCTATTTGCTGGATACCATTTCATACCACTCCCAAGCAAAAGACCAAACAGCATTCCGCGTTCTGAATCTAATACTTGATGATACTACCGGATTGGATTTGAGCATCTACCGGAACTGGTTAGACAGTTTGGGCGGTGAGTGGTCCAGGTATGAAAAGGTAAAAACTTATTTGCATGAAGGAAGATTAGACACAATAGTTCAACTCTTAGACAGCATGCAAACAAACTTGACTTCTTTAAACGACAGTCTTAACTATGGCAACTATCGAGACGCATTAACGTCTTATATTGACCTGATAGAAGAAGACTCATCGGTTATGAAATTGGCGTCTGCTCATATAGAAACATTAAACGAACGCGCGATGGAAAATGAGCATTTAAGAGGTTCGATGTATGCCCGCAACCTGCTGAACTTTTTTTACGATAGCACTTATTTTACTCCTCCCTATTTACCAGAAAATGCACCGGGATGGTCTGGTAAGCGAGGGAGTGAACCGGATGAAGTCAGAAAATCTGTGGAGCCAGGAAAAAAATTCAAAACATTACCTGTGTTAAAGATATATCCGAATCCTGCTAAGGAATTTGTAATTGTTGAGTATGAAGGATTTGAAGAAGGTGGAACAGTTCAGGTCATGGATGTCTATGGACGATTACTAAGCGTGATCCACACAAAAGCTGAAAACGAAAAGGTTGAAATAAATACGTCGGGGTTTAACAGCGGTATATACTTAGTTAGCGTGATGGTCGATAGAACAATGAAAGATAAAGGCAAGTTTAATATTGTGAAATGATTTCTGTTCCACTAACCAGGTCAAAGCCTATAATCTTATGGGCTTTAACTGTGTTAACTATTTCAGCCAATGCGCAATTTTTTTTAAACAGAACCTATCAGGAGGATAGGCCCTCCATGCTTTTTAGTAGCATTATCAGGGAGAATACGGATTATAAAATTGTCGGTGTTACTTCGTCATATAATCCATCTCATTGGGGTCGAATCTTTGTTGCCAAAATTGATTCTGTAGGCACATTTATTCAATACAAATCAACCACCGACGACGAAATAAAAATTTATGGTTCTTTCCAAAACAGCATTGTCAAAACAACACGAGGGGAGTATGCATTTGCAGGCTATTCGTACGACTCCCTTCCCAGAGCAATTCTTGGAAGGTATCATTCTTCATTAGATACAATTCAAATACTGGAATATCAAACTCCTTTTTCTTATGCTTTTCAGGGAGAATTTGTTCTGGAGTATGATACCCATGTTTTTTTTATCGCTGGTGTCAGAACAGACAGCACAACGTTACGTTCTAATGTAATGCTGATGAAGATAGACAGCGTAGGCAACAGATTGTGGGAGAAATATTATGGATTAAATCCTGTTGCAGAATCCACCACCAGTTTCATCAAGTTACATAATGGCAACATGATGATAGGTAGTTATCGTCGGAACTTTAATCTAACGCGTGAACTGAGCTATACATGGCTGTTGGAGGTGGACACGGGCGGTACGATAGTGCGGCAATGGCTTGACCCTAACGACAGCACCTACGGTGCGTATGGCTTGCTCCAAACCAAAGACGGAGGGTTTATTTATTCGGCGCAGAAAAAAGCAGAACAATTTGCTAATTCCATCTATACAATAGGAACTGTAGTGAAAATGGATAACAACTTTAACAAACAGTGGACGTATGAAGGGGGTGGGAGCAGATCTCTTGCCACAGGGCTTTTCGATATTGAGGAGTTAGAGGATAGTAGTTTTATAGCTTGCGGTAACAGGAGGTATGCATCCTTGCCGGGTTCAGGCGTACAAAGCGGATGGGTTGTAAAATTGTCTTCATCAGGTGAAGTACTATGGGAGCGTACTTATGAAGGATTTACAACCTCTTCCGCAGATAATTTTTTGTATGATATAGACTTATTGCCGGATGGCGGGTTTATAGCTTGTGGTGAAGCAGTAGGTGATAGCGGGCAGTTTGGCTGGATATTGAGGTTGGATAGTAATGGGTGCGAGGTGGAGAATTGTTTGGTAGGGATAGATGAAGTGGTTAACCCGATTAGGGAGGAAATGAAGGTTTACCCGAATCCGGCGAAGGATTTTGTGATGGTGGAGTATGCCGGGTTTGAAAACAACGGCTTAGTTGAAATTCTGGATATTTATGGCAGAATAATTACTACACAACAAACCACGACAGAAAAAGGAAGAGTTGAAATTAATACATCCGGGTTTAGTAGTGGGCTATACATCGTTAGGGTGATTGGAAATAATATTGTGAAAGAAAAAGGGCGATTTAATATCATGAAATGAGTAATCTTTACTTTCCCCCCCGAAGAGTCTCGTTTCGGACTCTGCGCGTATGAACGAGTAAACTAGCTAAAAGCAGCGTCCTTTTTACGTTTATATCTATTGAAAAAAAGAGACACTTCGAGGGAAGGAATTAGCCAACTTCAAATTGGAATAACCACTAGCTATAATCGAGTAGTCTGCCTCTCCTTTTGGCAGGCCCGCCTTCTACATCCACTATAACCTCTGCTGACTTATTGGCGCATAGAGACCAAGTCTATTCCATGACCTCCCTCGGTAAAGTGAGCCCCCTACCACACATAGGCGATGCCTAGTGTGGTATTTTCTGATTTTATTATTTTTGAATAAACATCCCCATTATGAAAACAAATTTACCTATCCACTTTTACCTACTTTTTTTAGCCTGTCTGGCCTTTACGGCTCCCGGCTTCGCCCAAGACGGCACTTTGGATCCAACATTTAATGGAACTGGTTTCCAGTTGCTATCAGACAGCGGCAGTTTGCACAACCGGGGAAGTTCCGTCGCTCGCCAGACAGATGGCAAGTTGATAGCCTGCGGTTATGCCGAATTTATTGGTCTTAATAATTATTTCACGGTGGTCACCCGATATAACACGAACGGTACGTTGGATAGTTCCTTCGGTTATAACGGTATCGTGCATACCCGTGTAGATTCTGTAGGGAGCGAGGGCGCAGTGGTGCGTATTCAATCGGACAACAAGATATTGATATATGCAAATGCGTTCAAAATTAACCAGGATCGCAATCCCTTGTCCACCGTACTGATCCGATATTTGCCGAATGGCGATCTGGACAGTACGTTTGGGACCAATGGCATTACCCAGCGGGTAGATGTGGCGCAATATGCCAGTGCCTCACAACTATTGATCCAGCCGGATCATAAAATATTAGTGGCAGCTTCCGATTATAGCGATGCCTTTATAGCTCGCTTTACGGCCAGCGGCCAGTTGGACAGTAGCTTTAGCCACACCGGTGTTTTCCAGTATAATGTAAGTTTCAATTTCACCTCTGTGGCCGGTATGCTGCTGGATCCAAACCAGAAGCTGATTGTGGTGGGAACAGGCTCTAATGGAGGAAATATGTTTTATTATATCCGGCGCTTTACCGCTGATGGAATTCCTGATAGTACTTATAGCGATGATGGTATCACCAATGAACTGAGCGGGGATTACCGCGGCACCCGTATCTCGGCAATAGGTTACCAGAGCAACGGGAAGATCATTTTGGCGGGCGACCAAGGCTATGATCCAAAGAATTTGCTAATGATCCGTTACAATGCTGATTTGACCTTTGATAATTCATTTGATACTGCAGCCTGCAAAGTGCGGGTGAACGGTGAATTATCAAGAAGCAAAAGCGCGGTGGTGCTGGCTGATAACCGCATTGCGGTGGTGGCTGTAATAGGTGATGATTATGACAAGTTAGCCGTGGTACGGTTCAATGCTAATGGTGGATATGACAACAGCTTCGGCACCGGCGGCTATTTCAAAGGCCCTGAAGTATCTGTGGCTACAGAGATTTTGGAGCAGGCAGATGGCAAAGTGGCCTTCGTGTGCGGGGAGTGGGATTCGATTAACAGCCGACGTATACAATCGGTTTACCGTTTGCGAAACACAACAGTAATGGGCTTAGAGGAGGTGGATGAAAACACATCGGCCCGCTTATATCCCAACCCCACAACGGGTCGGTTCCGTATTGCATCTGATAAGGAGGTTGAATCTATCCGCGTGTTTGATCTATTGGGAAAAGAAATGGCGATTCAACTCCTAGGCAATAATGAAGCAAATGCTTCCGGCTACCCGGCTGGAATTTACCAAGTAGAAGCCTTGATGCGAGATAAGAGCAGCATACATTTGAAAATGTTGTTGCGGTAATACGGCACACCATAGGTTCAAATATAGGGTTTGAGCTAACGATCTCGTTAAGATCCTTTTTGGAGGTTAGATTATCAGCATAAACTAAATTGTCTTTAAACTTTGTTTCTCTCTTTACTACCTTTTTTGTATTAGGTTACTACAAAGGCAATATAAGCAAAATGGTTTTCAAAATAATTTATCCTTGCTTCATTCAGGGTAGTCCCTGCTATCCGATTTTATAGTAACAAATTGGCGTTACACATCAGGGAAATACTGATTATTTAGCCATCTCTATTGTTGTCAAACAATATAGATTTGAACTACGAACGAATCAATTTGCCATCATGAATAAGTCACCGATAAACTTGAAAACAAATTAGAGTATCATGTCAGAAAGCAACAAATCACCACACATCCTCAATACCTCATCTAACCTCCTAGGTCTTTGCTTTTTGGTGTTAACCTATATTAGGGTACAAAAATTACAATCAATTACAATCATTGACGATGTAATTACAATTGCCATTGTCTTCTTTATGGCAAGTAGTATATTGTCATTTCTTTCGTTACGCAGTAACACTAAAAAAAGCGAATCTTTTGAAAATATCGCCGACTATACGTTTCTTATTGGTTTATTCTTACTGTTCGGAATTACTATGTTAGTTGCCTTTAATATCTCTAAGTAAAGCCAAATGCTCATTGAAAAAAACATAAAACAAGACGTTTGGAAAAACATTTATCGCCTGATTGCTCCGCAGAAAAAAACATTTTTTTCTGTAGTATTTCTTGGCTTACTAAGTACCGGTGTTACACTCATTGAACCGTTAATTTACCGCGAAGCCGTTAACGACATCGCAGGTTTGTTTGTAAAACAGGCAAAAGATGATGTGCGTAATGAATTAGGAGTAGCCGTTGATGAAGAAGACCCGCTTACTTCACTTTTTCAAAGTAAAGAAGATTCTCCCAAAGCAACAAAACAAACAAGTCATTCCAAACACAAGCATAAGGCAAAGGAACCGCATACTGCTACCCACGTAGCAAGCCGCACACCACAACAAGCACTCAAAACTTTACTTTGGGCAGTAGCACTTCTATTTCTCATAAACTTAGTCTATTATATCGTTTGGCTTTGGGGCGAATACATCAATGTAAAATTTGCATGTCGCGCCGAGCAAAGCTTTATTCAAAATACTTTTTACCATGTATTGCGCTTACCCCTTAACTTTTTTACCAAGCGTTCCAGCACCGCTATTTCAAAACAAATTGATCAGACAGAAGAAGTCGCTTC
The DNA here is from genome assembly GCA_016722375.1 of Bacteroidota bacterium. Taxonomy (NCBI): domain Bacteria; kingdom Pseudomonadati; phylum Bacteroidota; species Bacteroidota bacterium. Next base: position 150,474 of record JADKJG010000005.1, read on the forward strand.
CATCGTCAACGGTTTTTCGCAAACCATCTTACCAGAACTCATAAGTTTGGTTGGCATCCTTGCCATCATGTTCTGGCAAAATATTACCCTAAGCTGGTTGGCCGTTTCTGTAATTCCTCTCTATGTAATCATCGCCCTGCGCTCCGTAAAAGGAATAGACGAAGGACTTTCTGTATATTACGAAAAGTGGGAAGAAGTTTACGCGCGTATGCAAGATGCCGTAAGCGGAATCAAAACGGTAAAACTTTCAGGAGCAGAGACTCGCGAAGTAAATAATTTTCAATCGCTCACTAATCAGGCATACGCCGAATACATTCAGCGAACCAACCGCAACAACAAGTACACCTTTCTTGAAGGCATACTCACTCACGTTGCAAAAGCGCTGGTCTTGGGATATGGTGGGTATCTCACACTACAACACAAGTTAACCCCAGGTGATGTTGTCATGTTTGTTGCTTATCTCGATATGCTTTACGACCCTATTGATAACCTCACAGAACTTTGGACGGAAATGCAACGCAACATTGTTTCGATTGCACGTGCTTTTAAATTACTCGACAACAATGTTGAAGAAAAACAAGGCGCTACTTTAAAAATCACCGATGGAAAAATCGAATTCGACAAGGTTCATTTTGGCTATACGCCTGAACGAGAAATTCTGAAAGGACTTTCATTCACTATTCATACCGGCAACTTAACCGCTATTGTAGGAACCTCAGGCGCAGGAAAAACAACCACTGTCGATTTACTTCTAAAGTTATTTGAACCAAACAGCGGTGAAATTCTCATTGACGGACAAAAGCTTTCACAAGCCGATGCATCTTCCGTGCGTGCCCAAATAGGAATGGTAAATGCTGATGGCTCTATATTTCGCGGCACACTCGCTTACAACATTCGCTACAAACGCCCCGATGCTACCGATGATGAAGTTATGCAAGCTGCCCTTGCTGCAGGTATGCAAAGCACGTTGCAACGACTACCCGATGGCTTAAATACTTTGGTCGGCGATAGCGGCTTTGGTTTATCGGTAGGTGAGCGCCAAAGAATTCAAATTGCCAGAGTGCTTATTGCAAAATCGAAAATTCTTATCTTAGACGAAGTGACCGCCAACCTAGACTATAAAACCGAAGCAGAAGTCAAACACACCGTAGATGAAATCAGAAAACAAAACACAGTTATTGTAATAGCCCACCGTTTCTCGATGGTAAAAGATGCTGACCACGTTATTGTTCTAGATGATGGCAATATCTTAGAAGAAGGAAAACCTGCAGACCTTATTGCCAATGCCGGATGGTTTGCCGACTTCGCAAATGCAGTAGAAGATGACGGCGTAATAGAAGATGAAATAATAGAGGAAGAAATCCAAGACGAAGATTCAGAAACATAAATCAATGAATGCTCTAGTTATTTCAGGTGGTGGCAGCAAAGGCGCTTTTGCAGGGGGTGTTGCTGAGTATCTCATTAAAGACTGTAAAAAAGACTACGCACTTTTTGTAGGCACCTCGACAGGAAGTTTATTAGCTCCGTTTTTAGCATTGGGGGATATTGAGCGCATCAAAAAAATATATTCCACTATTAAACACGAAGATATTTTTACGACATCTCCTTTTGTATTTCATGTAAAAAACGGAATTATTCACACTCGCATTAACCACTGGGGCATTATCAGACAGTTCTTTAGAAAACAAAAAACCTTCGGCAATAGTGAAAACCTGCGAACACTGATTAAAAAATCATTTACATCTGAAAATTTTAAGCAATTAAGAGTTTTACAAAAAGAAGTAATAGTTACAGTAGCCAACCTCACTACCCGAACCACCGAATACAAATCTTCGCTCGATTACAACTATACTGATTTTTGCGATTGGATATGGGCCTCTGCTAACTTTATCCCTTTCATGAGTTTACTAACCAAAAACGGATCCGATTATGGCGACGGCGGCTTTGGAAATCTTATCCCGGTGCAACAAGCATTAAACAAGGGTGCATCAGTTATAGATGTCATTGTATTAAATCCCGAAAACATAATTTATAGGAATGTGCAGCTTCACAATGTTTTCGATGTGGTTACTCAAACCTTCGATTTTATGCTAAGCCAAATTGCAACCGATGATTTGCTCATTGCAAAACTTGAATCCACCAATCTCGCCATCGAAATTCATTTTTATTATACGCATCGTATATTAACCGAGCAGGCGTATATCTTTGATGCCAGCCAAATGAAGCAATGGTGGAAAGAAGGATATGAACTTTTTAAAAACCAAAAACCAAAAAGCCACTACCTCAAACCAACAGAATAGAGGTAATTAATTTTCTGTTTAACTATAGTTTTGATAGTTATATTCATTGCACAATGTAAGCATTCGGTGAACCAACATATTACATATCTGAATTTCTCTGTTCATCAAATACTTGCTTCGGTTTAGGCCCCGTATATTCTAAAGACTACTTGCATTTTGATACTGGAATCACCTACACTCCTTAACCTTTGTACATACAAAATTCTAAACGAATGCAAACAAATCGAATCCGCCTTTACCTCATACGCACAGTAGCCCCTTTCTTAACAGGTTTAAGCAGCGCAGCAGTTGTTGTTTTTGCTTTTCTCCTGCCATCTATACAAGACCAATATGACCGTTACCAATCACGCAAGGTTATCAATCAATATGAATCACTTGGTGATGATTTTTTTAAAGAGGAACATTACACAAATGCCGAAGCCGCCTATGCGAAAGCGTATGAGCTATCCGAATCAAAACGATTGGATATTGAAGTAAAACGAATGAATGCGACCGTCAATCGCATTAACGAAAATGAAGATTGGGGAAAAGCCCCACCTGAGGATATGGACGAAATAGATTACCAGTATTTACTCCATTTGCAGAAAAGTGATGAAGAAAAACAAAATCGCTTTTATACACTCAACAGCTATGGACGGTTTTTAGCAGGTAAGAGAAAATTTTCCGAAGCACAAAATGCTTTTGACGAAGCTATTAAACTGAACCCAGATGAAGCCTATACCTACATCCATCTCGGTAACCTCTATGACCAACAAAATAAAAAAGCTGAGGCCGAAAAAATGTATCTTAAAGCAATTTCACTAAACCCAGATGATGCCCGTGCACATTACAACCTAGGTCTACTTTACGCTGACCAACAAAAAACAAAACAAGCCGAGCGGGAATTTTACAAATGCCTTCAACTCGACAGCACTGACCAAGACGCGCAAGAGCAATACAAAGAGGTGAAAGAAAAAATTAGTAAGTAAAACCCCTTTGTCAAAAACGCATTATATTCTCTCTAAGAACTATTATGGAAACCTCAAAAACCTTAATGGAAAGGACGAAACAATCAATTGCTCCCATTTATAGCTGAAGGCTATTGTCTCAAATAACGTAGGTACAGCATACACCCCAAAGAAGTTAATAAGCTATAGCCCAAATCAATTCAATCAAAATAAAATCAGACACTTGCAGCGGAGAATCGGCGGTTAAAGAAAGAATCACTAACTTTGAGATTCTTGCTATAAAATAGCACACCGCATATATGGATTCAGTGCCAATGTGGAGGAGTTGCCGAGGCTAACTTGTACCCGGTGACCTGAAGCCTAGGAGCCCAACCTGATAAATATAATGGGCGCAGCGAAAAAGATGGAGCATCCACCTACACCATCTGTCCGAATCAAAAAAGGTCAGCTATTATATAGAAAGAGTCGAATTAGCTATTGTAGTCACGTAAATATTAAGTCTCCCTGATATGTCGCACAAGAAAAAAGTAATCGTTGTAGGTGGTGGATTCGCAGGAATACAGTTCATTAGAAAATTGAATGAAAAGCTATTTGATGTTCTTCTGATTGACAAAATAAATCACCATCAGTTTCAGCCGCTATTTTATCAGGTGGCTACTTCTCAAATCGAACCTTCGAGCATCTCCTTTCCTCTAAGAAATATCTTTAAGAACAAAACGAATGTTCAGATTCGTCTAGCAGAAGTATTGGGCGTTGACCAAACCAATAACAAAATTATCACCACGATTGGTAAGTTTGGGTATGATTATTTAGTTATTGCTATTGGGTGTAAAACCAATTTTTTCGGCAACCTCAATATTGGCAACCACTCCTTAACGCTCAAATCAACTTACGATGCGATTACTATTCGCAACCACATCCTGCTCACCTTTGAAAATATTATTTCGGCTAATGAAGCAGAAAAGGAAAGTCTTTTCAATCTGGTGATTGTTGGTGCCGGACCCACCGGAGTTGAATTGGCCGGTGCCTTTGCAGAAATTAAAAAGGATGTTTTGCCTACGGATTATCGAGGCATAGATTTTTCAAAATTTAATATCCTATTGATTGAAGGAAGCAAAGATACTTTGAACAATATGAGCGACACAGCCAAAGTAGTTTCAAAACAATATCTTCAACAGATGGGCGTAACTGTATATACCGAAACAATTGTCAAGGATTATGACGGGAACATTTTAACCCTTAGTACCGGCGAAAAAATAAAAACTAAGACTGTAATATGGACTGCCGGTGTTATAGGCAATAAAATAGAGGGATTTTCAAATAATATAGTCACCGCAGGAAACCGGCTTAAAGTGGACAGAACAAGCAAAGTGATTGAATGTGAAAATGTTTTTGCGATAGGCGACATTGCTCTTATGGAAACCCCCAAGTATCCCAAAGGGCATCCACAGGTTGCCAATGTCGCCATTAACCAAGCAAAGTTACTCGCAACAAATTTGAATTTGATAGCGCAAAACAAAAAGCCAATGGACTTTGAGTATCACGATCTGGGTTCCATGGCAACTGTTGGTAGAAACAAAGCTATTGTTGATCTTCCATTCTTTCAATTCAAAGGATACTTTGCCTGGCTCATTTGGATGTTTCTACATTTAATGCTGATACTCAGCGTAAGAAACAAACTCATTATATTCATAAATTGGGCATGGACATACATTACCAAGAATACATCACTTGGTCTCATACTGACTCAAGAGCAGAAAAAATAATTTTCAATTACTTCGACCGCCTCAACCGGTTATGGGCTAACCGGCTCAAGGCAAGCAGGAAAATAAATTCGTATCTTTGCGTCGTTGAAGAGGATTCTCGCGATATCGTGTCTGTTTGTTTTTCTGTGTGCCAACACTGAACTTTATCAGTTGTTAAAGTTGCCTGTTTTATTTCATCATTACCTAGAGGATCATCACTCAACCTTTACCGAATTCCTTTACGAACATTACAACAACAATCAAACCCATTCCGATAACCACCACCACGACCACCAGAATCTACCGTTCAAGACCACCGGTTGTGGTACCACTCATACTACCTTAGCCTTTAATAATCAGAACAACCTTTCCCTTTGCCGCCTGAATGATGGTTCGGAAAAAATTATCTCCATTTACAAAGAGGTAATTTATTCGTCTTCTATTTTCAACAAGGTCTGGCAACCTCCTCAGTTTAGTTAGTGCATTCACCCAGATTAGCATTCGGGTGAGACCATGCTACGGAAAGTCCGCAGCATCAATACATAGTGGATCCCTGCCATTAGTGCTTTCGTTTCATTAACTAAGTAATCATGCTCAATAAAATAATTTCGTTCTCTATAAAGAACAAGCCCATCATTGGCCTCTTCATTTTTGTTCTCATTAGTTACGGAGGGTACCAGCTATTTCAACTGCCCATTGATGCCGTGCCCGACATCACCAACAATCAGGTGCAGGTCATTACCGTTACCCCCTCTTTAGGTACTCCTGATGTAGAAAGGCTTATAACCTTCCCCATTGAACAAGCCAACAGCAACATTCCAGGCTTGAAAGAAATCAGAAGCTTCTCGAGGTTTGGCTTATCGCTCATCACCATTGTTTTTGATGATGACGTGGATATATACTGGGCTCGACAACAAGTAACTGAACGATTAAAATCGGCAGAACAACAAATTCCTAAGGGTATCGGCTCGCCGGAACTTGCGCCTGTTACTACCGGCTTGGGAGAAATTTATCAATATGTTCTAAAGCCCAAACCCGGTTACGAAACAAAATATGGTCCAACAGAATTAAGAACCATTCAAGATTGGATTGTACGTCGGCAATTGATTGGAGTTAAAGGAGTCGCCGACGTAAGCAGCTTTGGTGGCAGGGTGAAGCAATACGAAATTGCCATTGACCCCAATAAACTGAAATCATACAACCTCACCATTAACGATGTGTTCACTGCTTTGGAGAAAAACAATGAAAACACAGGCGGCGCCTATATTGAAAAGACATACACGGTTCTTTACATCCGCACAGAAGGATTAATTGGAAACATAGAGGACATCAAAAACATTGTGGTGAAAAATACCAATAATGGAACACCTCTTCTTATAAATGATGTAGCCGAAGTACACATTGGACACGCCACCCGTTATGGAGCCATGACCTACAATGATGAGGGTGAAGTGGCCGGTGCGGTGGTGATGATGTTGAAAGGTGCCAACAGCAGCAAAGTCATCAAAGACGTAAAAGAAAAAATCAAGCAAATACAAAAAACCTTGCCTGAAGGAGTGGAGCTGGAGCCATTTCTTGATAGAACAAAAATGGTGAATAACGCAATCAGCACCATTTCTAAAAATTTAATGGAAGGCGCACTGATTGTAGTCTTCGTGCTGGTACTATTTCTAGGAAACTTTCGGGCTGGAATTTTAGTCGCCTCGGTCATTCCCTTGTCTATGCTGTTTGCGGTGATTCTAATGAATCTATTTGGAGTAAGTGGAAACCTGATGAGTCTAGGTGCTTTAGATTTCGGCTTGATTGTGGACGGTGCCGTCATTATCGTAGAAGCAGTGATGCACGGTCTGACACACAACAAAACATTTAACAGTACGGCCCGAATCAATCAAAACGATATGGACAACAATGTACAGCACTCTGCAAGCAGGATGATGAATAGTGCTGTATTCGGACAGATAATCATCCTGATTGTTTACTTGCCAATATTCGCCCTTCAAGGAATAGAAGGCAAAATGTTTAAACCCATGGCGCAGACCGTTGCCTTTGCTTTGCTCGGTGCCTTTCTTCTTTCACTGACATACATCCCTATGATGAGTGCGCTATTTCTGAGTAAAAATATTTCTCACAAGAAAAATTTATCGGACAGAATGATGCAGTTCATTGAAACCTTCTACCAAAAATATTTGATAAAAGTGCTGAACTTTCCTAAAACTGTTATTGGGATTACAGTCGTCCTATTTGCCTTTGCCATTTATATTTTCTCACAAATGGGTGGAGAATTTATTCCCGAATTACCGGAAGGAGATTTTGCAGTTGAAACCAGAGTATTAACGGGTAGTAACATCACCACCTCCTCAGAGGCAATCATGAAATCAGCACACATCTTAAAAAATAAATTTCCTGAGATTGAAAAGATAGTCGGTAAAACGGGCAGCGGTGAAATTCCTACAGATCCCATGCCTATGGAAGCTTCGGATATGATGATTATCCTTAAAGATAAAAGTGAATGGACCTCGGCTAAAAGTTGGGATGAGCTTGCCGACAAAATGAGTGCTGCCCTGAAAGATGTACCTGGAGTAACCTACGGTTTTCAATATCCCGTTGCTATGCGGTTTAATGAACTGATGACCGGAGCGAAACAAGATGTGGTGTGCAAAATCTTTGGAGAGAATTTAGATACGCTCTCCAAATATTCAAAACTGTTAGGGGAAGTGGCAGCCAAAATAGATGGCGCCGAAAATATTTATGTTGAACCGATAGACGGACTTCCACAACTCATCATTAGATTCAATCGCAACGCAATAGCTCAATACGGTCTGAACATTCAAGACCTCAATAAAGTGGTCAACACCTCCTTTGCAGGACAAAGCAGTGGACTAATCTTTGAAGATGAAAAGCGCTTTGAATTGGTAGTTCGCCTAGCAGGGCCACAGCGACAGAATCTAGAAGATGTTCGAAACCTGCTCATTCCCACTTCACAGGGAACACAAATTCCATTGTATCAAGTAGCGGACATCTCTATTCAAGAAAGTATCAATCAAATCCAAAGAGATGATGCTAAGCGAAGAATCATTGTCGGATTTAATGTTCATGGCAGAGATGTTCAGAACATCGTAAAAGATTTAAAAGTCCAAATCGAAAAACAAATAAAACTACCGTCAGGCTACTACATTACATACGGAGGAGCCTTTGAAAATTTAATTGCGGCGAAAAAGCGCCTCAGTTTCGCCGTTCCACTTTCATTGTTGCTAATTCTTCTTCTATTACTTTTTGCTTTCAATTCTATCAAACACGGCTTGCTTATCTATTCGGCCATTCCACTTTCTGCTATTGGAGGAATTTTCTTTTTAGCTTTAAGAGGAATGCCATTTAGCATCAGTGCCGGTGTTGGCTTTATTGCACTTTTTGGTGTAGCGGTACTAAATGGAATTGTCCTTATTGCTGAATTCAACCGAATAAAAAGTAGTGGAGAAACGGACACCAAGCAAATAGTCTTGCAGGGAACAAAGCTTCGCTTGCGGCCTGTATTGATGACCGCTCTTGTTGCTTCACTTGGATTTTTACCTATGGCACTCAGCAACGGTGCAGGCGCAGAAGTACAGCGACCATTGGCAACCGTTGTAATCGGAGGTTTACTGATTGCGACATTCTTAACCCTTTTTGTCCTCCCTATACTCTATATTTTGTTTGAAAAGATTTCCTGGCCCACAACAAATAAGAAAGCAAGCATTACAGGAACAGCCATCCTTCTCTTGTATTTCTCTTCATTTCAAAATGCAAATGCACAAACACCCATCAGCCTACCAAGTGCAATTGACACCGCAATCAAAAATAATCTCTCGGTAAAAAATGAAAAGCTAAATGTTGAATATCAAAAGAAATTAAAGGCTGCGGCCATTGACATTCCACAAACTAATCTTACTGGAGAATATGGTCAAATAAATTCCTTCTACAAAGACACCAAGTTTGGAATCGCTCAATCCATCAGCTTTCCAGTTGTCTATGCGAAACAAAAATCGCTACAAAATGAAAACTACAAACTGAGCACCCTCAGCCTATCAGTAAAGGATGCAGAACTGAGACGGCGAGTAAGCGAAGTTTTTTATCAGCTAAATTACTTGAAGGAAAAGAAAAACATTTTACTAAAGAGTGACAGTATCTATACTTCATTTTTAGAAAAAGCATCACTCCGTTTCACCAAAGGCGAAAGCAATATCTTGGAAAAAACAGCCGCCGAAACACAAAGGGGGCAAATTTATATTCAACTGAAGCAATTAGAGCAGGAGAATGAAATTTTACAAATCAAATTTCAATTGTTGCTCAACACCCCAACCGTTTTCATACCCATAGAGGAACCGCTGAAACTACTTTTTACTGCAAGCCATGACACTTCTTCGGTAAGCGGGCATCCAACCATACAAATCTTACAACAAGAGAAAACCATTTCGCATACAAATACTCAGCTGCAACGATCAAAACTCCTTCCCGACTTGCATTTAGCATATAGTAATATGAGTATTCAAGGAACCGGAGCTGATAATCTGCTATACACCAGATCAACCCGGTTTAATTCCGTGCAGTTTGGTCTTGGTATCCCGTTGTTCTTTGGATCACAAAAGGCAAAAATAAGTGCCGCGAAAACATTGGAACTGATTAGTGAAAATAATTTTCAGTCGGGGCTACAAACATTGAAAGCCGAATATGAAATGGCTTACAAGAAATTTGAAACGCAATTAGCCGTCGTCAACTATTTTGAAGACACTGCCCTACAAAATGCAAATACTATTAGCCGGACAGCAGACCAACAATTTGTAAATGGTGACATCAATTATCTGGAGTGGACAATGCTGACCAACAATGCAATCAACATTCAAAGTAACTACACCGATGCAGTCAACGAACTAAATCAAACAATCATTCAACTCAGTTTCTTAACTTCTAAATAAATTTCGATCATGATAGATGTTAAGACGACCAAGGGTTTGCAAACTATTCTTGAACCCTTTCAGGCATTAAAGAATAAAGTATTTGCTAAATTGTATTGGGGACAAACCATCAGTTTAATGGGCGATGCTTTTACATGGGTTGGTTTGGCATTGTTGGCTTACCAGTTAGACAAAAAGCACTCTGCCGTTATCCTTGCAACAGCACTTACATTAAGGGTTGCTGCCTTTATTATTTTCTCCCCATTTGCAGGTGTGTTAGCCGATAAAGTTGACCGAAAGAAAATATTATTAATCACACATTTTATTCGCATGGCAATCATTTGTTGCCTTCCGTTTATTACAGAAGAATGGCAAATTTATGTGTTGGTGTTTTTGCTCAATGTTTTCAATGCTTTTTTCACACCAACATATCGTGCCATTATTCCGCAGGTAATTGAAGGAAAATATTATCGTGAAGCAGTAGGCCTATCAACCGCCACTTACCAACTTTTAGGAATATTGGGTCCTGCATCAGCAGGAATAGTAGCAGTGTGGTTAGGTGCAAGAGAAATATTTTTTGTAGATGCCGCTTCTTTTGTCATTGCTGCCGTGTTCATTTTATCAATTCCAAAACAAGAACTTCAAAATGGTGTTTCTGACGAAGCAAGACAAGAACATAATACTTGGGGCAATGTCATTAAGGGAATACGACTATTATTCGGAAACAAAAATTTACGGTTTGCTCTAAGCATTGAATTTGTTTCAGCCATTGCAGGTGCAATGATTTTAGTAAATACCATCAGCCATGTAAAAAATGATTTACACTTAACTGATAGATATTATGGTTGGGTAATGGCTGCATTCGGATTCGGAGCTGCAATAGCAGCATTTCTTGCAGGCAGTTTAGATAAATCAAAAACAAGAAGTATTTCATTGATAAGCGGTGCTTTCCTTTTAGGCATCACTATTTATATCACTAACTATGTGCCTTACGCAGTAATGATTGTTTTGTGGCTTGTTGCCGGTTTAGGACAAAGCTTGGCTGAAATGCCTTCCGAAACTTTAATTGCCGAAAACATCGCATCAGCAGACCAAGGAAAAGTATATGGCTCTCACTTTGCATTTTCCCATTTATGGTGGGCAATCGTATATCCAATTGCAGGATTTTTAGGAACTGCTTTTCCAAATTCTGATTTCTTATTTGGTGGACTGCTGACAGTTGTTTGCGGTGTAACAGCCATTATAATTTTCAAACCTTCATTCAATTCTTTAAATCAAAACTCAATAATCAACAATTAAAAACATTAATCATGACAAAATATATCATCCTATTCATAGCATTTGCAGTTCTCACATCTTGCGGAGGTAAACCGACCAAAACAGAAAGTGTAGAAACACTCATGGAAAATTCTGTTGAGTTGACCGACGCACAACTCAAAAACTCGGAAATACAAATAGGGGTCCTTCAACAGCAAGATATTTCCTCCTTACTAAAAGTCAGTGGGTTGATTGATGTGCCTCCACAAAATATGGTTTCGATTAGTGTGCCAATGGGCGGGTACCTAAAAGCAACAAAACTGTTAGAAGGTATGCATATCCGCAAAGGAGAAATTATCGCTACGATGGAGGATCAGCAATATATTCAACTGCAACAAGATTATCTCACGGCAAAAGCACATTTCACCTCTATTGAAAAGGAGTTTCTGCGGCAAAAAGATTTAAACCAAAGCAAAGCCGGCAGCGACAAAGTTTTTGAAAATGCACAAGCAGACTATGTTTCACAAAAAGTACTGATAAAGTCCTTATCCGAAAAACTAGTTTTAATCAACATAAATCCCGAGCAACTCAACGAAAATAATATCTCTAGAAGTATAAATATTCCTTCTCCCATTGAGGGCTTTGTTTCATCCGTGAAAATAAATATCGGAAAATATGTTTCACCGACGGATATCTTGTTTGAATTAGTAAATCCGACGGACATTCATTTAGCATTAACCGTCTTTGAGAAAGATTTGGACAAGCTATTTATAGGACAAAAAATCATCGCTTACACCAACAATCAACCCAGCAAGAAATATGAGTGCAAAATCATTCTGATTGGAAAGAGTTTGTCGCTTGAACGAGCTGTTACTGTACATTGCCACTTTGAACAATACGACCAATCGCTAATACCCGGAATGTATATGAATGCTGAAATAGAAGTTGCTACTCATAATGCTTTTGTCATTCCAAATGAAGGCTTAGTCCGCTTTGAGGGGAATCAGTATGTATTCACACAAATTAAAAATCACCAATATCGTATGCAGGAGGTAAGCACCCAAAACACCGAAAATGGTTACACTCAAATTTCTTTCCCAGATAGTGTCGATATCAGCAAGAACGTTTTTGTTATCAAGGGCGCCTACACTCTCTTGATGAAAATGAAAAATACAGAGGGAAAATAAAAGGACTTTGCAATATACGGTCACTACAAGCCACTATACTATAAACAGAGTAGCACCTAAACTTGCCGTTATCCTCTACGCGCCACCCCTCCGCATTATTTTTACTTTTGATTGATGAATATTGCTAATCGCCTCGGCCATATTTTTGAGCCCGAACTACTTGAGGAATTGGACCGACGAGCACAACTGGTTTCCTTAAAAGAAGGGGAAAGTATTATAGCCAGCGGACAGACTATCCGGGCCATGCCCATAGTACTTTCCGGTACACTTAAAATATCCAGAGTAGATGAAAATGGTCGTGAATTACTGCTCTATTATGTGAACCCGGGAGAGAGTTGTGCCATGACCTTTACTTGCTGTATGCAGCAATATGCGAGCGACATAAAGGCAGTGGCAGACAATGAGGTTGAGCTGCTTTCTATTCCTGTGGCTGGCATGGATGAGTGGCTGGTGAAATATCCTACTTGGACAAGTTTCGTTATGAAAACTATTCATACCCGTTTCAATGAGCTGCTGAAAACTATTGACCAGATTGCCTTTCAAAAACTCGATGAACGTTTAGTTTATTATCTAAAGGAAAAGTCGAAAACAAGTGGTTCTACCTTACTAAACCTTTCGCATGAACAAATCGCCGTCGAAATGGCAACCTCCCGCGAGGTGATATCGCGCTTATTAAAAAAGCTGGAAAATGATCAGAAGCTGCTGCTCTATAGGAATCAAATTAAACTTCTACCAAATTTGTGACTAAAGTCACTGTATAGCAACCTTGCTTGCCCCATCTTTGCATCGCAGTTTTAGTCCACCATAAAATCACGAGCCATGACAAAGAATATCGGAGTCGCAGACAAAATCATCAGAATCCTCTTGGCAGCGGGTATTGCTGTGCTCTATTTCACCAATCAAATTAGCGGTACTTTAGCGCTCATACTGGCTGTGGTAGCGGTCGTTTTATTAGCCACCAGTTTTATTAATTTTTGTCCGATTTATTTTGCACTCGGAATTTCTACCAATAAAAACAAAAAGCCATGAGTCATAAAATCGAAACCCAATGGATGGGTAAAATGCAATTTAATACCTTAATAAACGGTCATACCGTTGTCATGGATGGACCGGAGCGTGCCGGGGGTGAAGATCGCGGGCCAATTCCTAAGCCGTTTATGTTGTCTGCTCTTTCAGGTTGCACCGGCATGGATGTGGTTGCCCTGCTACGCAAAGCCGAAAAGCCCGTAGATGATTTGAATATTGTAGTGAGTGGTGAAATAAGCAAGCGAGCACCTATAGAATATACAGCCATCCACGTGGTATATGATTTTAAAGGACCGGAAGAAAATAAACAGGCCGCCTTTACTGCCGTGACAGATTCACAGGAGAAATATTGTGGGGTAAGTCACATGCTTAAAAAAATTCTTCCAGTCACTTGGGAAATAAATTATAACAGTGTGCAAATTTTCAATAATAAAAAAGAGTCTGTAGCACTTTAATTGAGTTACATGATGAAACTACTTTTTGAATACAAATTACTGTTGGCAGGCGTTTTGATTGGTGGGCTAGGTGGCTATCTTTATTATCACTTCGTTGGTTGTGCCTCTGGCACTTGTATCATCACATCAAAACCCCTCAACAGTATCTTGTATGGCGCTATGATGGGTGGATTGTTATTCACTGGATTTAAAAAAGCGGAAACCAAACAAAATAAAATAACATGATAGAGCAACTAAAAAACATTTTCGGCTTAGGTCCTCAGGTGGATCTTAAAGAACTGGTACAACGCGGGGCGCAAATCATTGATGTGCGGACAAAGGCTGAATACCAACAAGGGCACCTGAAGGGTTCGGTCAACATTCCGTTGGACAAGCTTGCTGGTCAATATGCCAAAATCAACAAAGATAAGCCGGTCATTACCTGTTGCGCATCCGGCATGCGTAGCGCCCAGGCCAAATCCATGCTTCGGTCAAATGGATATTCCGACGTGCATAATGGCGGCGGTTGGGTAAGTTTGAAAAATAAAATCGGTTAACAAATTAAATCTTGATAAAATGAACACAATCGGAATTGACAAAACAAAAGCGACACAACTAGCAGCGAAGTTGAATAGTCTGTTGGCCGACTATATGATGTTCTACCAAAATACAAGAGGTTTGCATTGGAACATTAAAGGCGAAAAGTTTTTTGAACTGCATCTAAAGTTTGAAGAGCTATATAACAACCTCTTGCTAAAATTAGATGAAGTTGCTGAGCGCATCTTAACCCTAGATGCCAAGCCGCTTCACACCTTTGACGACTACCTAAAAACATCCTCAATAAAAAGTCTCAAGAATATTTCACAACCCGAACCCGCTATGAAAAGCATTCTGGATGCCTTCAAGGTTATATTGATTAAGCAAAGAGAGTTGCTTGACATTTCGCAAGCGGCAAATGACGAGGGCACTAACGCTTTGATGAGTGATTACATTCGGGAACAGGAAAAATTGGTATGGATGTATTCTTCATATCTCAACAAATAAAAATGAAAGACCGTATATTAAATGGTTGGAATCTCACGCGAGTGATTTACGTACTCATGGGGCTTTTGTTGATCATTTATTCCGTCATGGAGCAACAGTGGTTTGGATTAGTAGTGGGTGGCTATTTTGCTGCTATGGGTATTTTTTCCTTTGGCTGCGCCGCTGGGCAGTGCGACGTCCGTAGTCAGCGAACCGATTTCCATCAAAAGAAATCAGCTAGCAGTGAAGCCATAGATTTTGTTGAATCAACCAAGGACTAAAATGTCCACCTTTTCAGAGCTAATTCATTCAGACAAGCCGGTGTTGGTAGATTTTTCTGCCGAATGGTGTGGGCCTTGTAAGATGATGAAACCTATTTTAGCAGAACTTAAATCTAAAATTGGCGATCAGGCTACCATTATTAAGGTAGATGTGGACAAAAGCCCGCAGGCCGCGAGCACTTATCAGATTCAAGGAGTACCAACTTTGATACTCTTCAAGAATGGAGAGGTAAAGTGGCGGCAGTCCGGCGTTGTTCCGGCTAATCAATTAGAGCAAATAATCAGACAACATATTTAATGCTGCTCCCACGAAGGGGCACCGGTACTAATAAAGAGCCGATGGTGGGACTCGAACCCGCGACCAACGCATTACGAATGCGCTACTCTACCAACTGAGCTACATCGGCTTATAAAATCAATCTTTAATAGTCGGTAATCAATCCTAACGCTGTTTCTCCATCCACAACTGTATCGCCTTTCTTTACCGCCACCTTTACATTATGTGGTAAAATCAGGGTCACCTGACTTCCAAGTTTGATGAGTCCAATCACCTCACCTTGCCGGACTAACTGCTGTGGGGTCACATAATCCTCTATTCTGCGTGCCAGAAAGCCCGCAATCTGAATCACCTTATATCTTTTCCCGGACATCGTTTCAAACAACAGTTCATTGTGCTCGTTCTCAAAACGGATACCATATTCATTGCTCATGCTCACCGCATTGTTGAAGCTGCCGGTAACATATTTTTCAGACAATAGTTTGCCGCTAGAGGGCGCACGCTGATAATGGACATTCGCTACATTTAATTGGATAGAAACCATCGTGCCTGCAGTATCCACATCTTCTGTCCACACGTTGATAGCGCCGAACTGCTCTTTTGTTACCGTTAATGATTCACGATTCCAGGGATTTATTGAAACGACCGTTCCGTTGGCAGGGCTAACAAATATATGTTCATCGTTGGGCACATTTCTTTCCGGCTGGCGTAAGAACCAAAAGCGATAATAAGCCACCAAAAACAAGAGGATAATATTGAGCCAAAGAAGAATCCTTAAAAAAACTTTCATGGTCCAAAACTAAAAGAATGGGGGGAGCAAGCAACTATTTCATCTCGGCAAGCTCCGGGTCAGCAAACTCATAATATCCCTTGCTGTTCACTGATATTTCTGGTAAGCGATTATTCTTCTCAAAGAACTGATAGCCCTGTGCCAAGTTTGTCCAGAGGTCATGATATACTTTATATTCATCGCGACCACGGTGTCTATCCATATTCTCCGCTGTAGGTTTGAATGGAAATATATGTACTGGAATTTTTGTTTGTCCCTGATTGCGTGCTTTAACAGCAACAATATAGATGTCTTCAATATAATCGTCGCTCATAGCGATACAGCCAATACTCACATCACTTCCATGAATAAAAATACTTCCTCCTCTACGTGCGGCCGTACTCAACATTCGATCTGATTCATTTGGATAATTGATACCCAACGATAAGTGGTAATTGCTAAAAGGATTAAAGTTGCTGACATGATAGCAACCCTCCGGTATTTGTCGGTCACCCTCCTCCCGCTTGGGGCCAAGTGTACCCGAATTGCCATACATTCTAAACTGATTGAACAGTACAAATTTTTTATCCGGTCTCTGTAACCATACCTCCATCTCTCGTTCTTCCTTAAAAACCCGGATGTACATATTGCCGAAGCGCTCCGGTGGAATCCCAAACTTTTCGCATCGCTCGTTTATCAACTGCTCTTTTTCCTTATAGGCTTGATAAACCCGGCTATATGTTTTTTGAACATCCTCAAAGCTCTGCTTTCCGGGTGAAAACGCAGACCCAAAAGAGAAAACTAGTATGAGTATAAAAAGATTAACCGGTTTCATAATTCTTAAACGAAAATACCACTTCCTTTACTGTGATACAATTCCAATATAATTATACGTAAAATAATATGGGATGGTTATTTTTTGAAGCAAACATTAACAATCCACACCTTGTATTATAATAAGTAGTTTAATTAAAAAATAAGAGGCTTATTATTAGGGGCGTGGGAAACGGGATAACTAATTATTTCAAAGATTTGAAAATGCCCAATGTTTAAAAAACACACCTTACCAACAGGGAGTGTTATTGTGGAGTTCTTCATAGCATTGAAATTCACAGGTTATACACAGCCTGTTGATTAGCCAGTGGAAACCAAAATGGGATAAGTAAAACAGAAACAAATGTGGATAGTGTTGTGTATTTCGGAGAAGTTAAGCACCTGAGTTTTTGGAACAGAGAGGATGTAAAGCCCGCTTCCTTTTCAAATAAACTTACCTGTGATTTACCCACAGGTTTTTAGGGTAATCAACAAGGCATTTGTGAACAAACATTTTATTTGCGATAGAGATTAGAGCTATCAATATATTCCCAGACCTTATCGGGAAGAAAAAACTGCATTGACACCCCGTTCTTGATGTTTTCTCTGATAAAGGTGGCTGAAATGTCTAAAAATGGGAAGTCTAGAAAGTGAATATTAGATTGATTTGGAAAAGGATTTTCATCAAAGCCCCGACGGCGATAAACGAAGAACTCATTTTGTTGTAGCAAGAGTTCATAATTTTTCCATTTGTGAAGCGTGGTTAGATTGTCACTTCCCATGATTAACGAAAATTGATGCTGCGGATATTTTTCTTTTAGGTGTACCAGAGTGTCAATGGTATAAGACGGCTTTGGGAGGCTAAACTCAATGTCACTAGCCTTTAGGTTATTATTGTCTTCTATGGCGAGATTGATCAAATGAAGGCGGTCATATTCTTTCAGTAAGGAACCTTTCTCTTTCAATGGGTTTTGAGGAGATACCACAAACCACACCTTCTTTAATTCGGTGATTTCGCAGATATAATTCGCAATAATCAGATGACCAATATGAACCGGATTGAAGGAACCAAAAAACAGACCGATTTTCATGATCGGTCCCGATTGCTAAAATCCTTTGTAGACAACCAGTCTCGGCGGAAGGCAAACAGGGTGAGGCCGATTGCAATAATTAGCATTGCTGCTACTACTTCATAGAAACCATAAGGATCGTTGGCGTGTGGAATGTTTATAAAGTTCATGCCATACAAGCTGGCTAAAAAAGTAAGGGGCAGCAAAACGAACGAAACACCGGTCAGGGTTTTCATCACGTTGTTCATTTTGTGTGTTTGCAAGGAATAATACAAATCCATCAGAGAGGCTAGCTGGTCACGCTGAAAATCAATTTCATCCACGTTTCGCTGCATGTGGTCTTGCAGGTCGCGCAGGTAATATTTGTTGGCCGTATCAAAATAGGAAATTTCAAATCGAATCAGGTTGTTTATCAAGTCGCGCACCGGAAGAATATTTTTACGGATGTATAACACATTCCCCTTTAGGCCTTGTAACAGTGCCAAGTGGTTATCTTTAGGACTGCTGAGTATTTCCAGGTCCAACACCTCTATTTCTTCACCAATTTGTGCGAGGACTAAATAGTAGTTGTCAATAATTACATCGAGTAAAGTATAAAGAAGATAGTCCTCGCCGTTCTTCCGTAAATTGCCGCTGCCGAGGGCAATTTTCTCTCCTACAGATTTTTTAAATAAACCGGTTTCTACTTCTCGAAAGGTGAGCAGCGCATTATCGTGCAACACAAAACTAATTTGCTGATCATCAATTTTACCCTCTTTGAGAAAGAACATGCGCAAAACTATATAGAGCATGTCGTCATATTCTTCAATCTTGGCTCGCTGATTCGGATTCGTAATATCGTCGAGTACCAACGGGTGAATTTTAAAAGTGTCTGCTACGCGCTGCATAAACACCCTATCGCTGATCCCCACCACATTGTACCAGTTCACATGACTGTGTTGGACTAAAGAACTACACTCTTCCGGAGATACATTTTCGAAGAAAGTGTATTCCTGAGCATTATAATGGTAATAAGAAATTCTACTGGAACTGTTTTCCATCATTATTCAATGAATGCAAAATAAGAATAAAGATAGATTTGCCGGGCAGGAATCTCCTCTCTATGCCAGAAAAAATTAGTAGCCTTCAAAATCCACGCATTAAAGAGATCAAAAAACTTTTGACGAAATCTTCTGAGCGAAAAGAGCAGAATCGTTTCGTTATAGAGGGTGCGAGAGAGATTGTATTGGCGCATAGGGCGGGATATCAATTGGAGGCCATTTTTATTTGTGAGGAGCTGTTAAAGATAGATCCGGAATATTCTATTGAAGATATTTTTCAAAAAGGAGGTGAGCGAAAACCCATCTATCTTTCTACCGAAGTCTATCACTCATTGGCATATAGAGAAACCACCGAAGGAATTATTGCGATAGCAATACCACAAACGCACCATGTAAAAGATATGAGGCTTTCTGCTGTACCTTTTATTTTGGTGATTGAAGCAGCCGAAAAACCAGGAAATCTTGGTGCGATGCTGCGTACAGCAGATGCAAGTGGAGTGGATGCAGTGATCATCTGCGATTCCAAAACCGATTTGTACAATCCTAACACTATCCGTTCAAGTATCGGCACCGTGTTTACTAATCAAATTGTTATTTGCGAAACCAAAGAGGCCATTGATTTTCTAAACACAAATGGTATCCAAATATTTGCTGCCGAATTGAATGCAACCAAGCCACATTTTCAAGCAGACTTCAAAAAGCCGACAGCGATTGTAGTAGGCTCTGAGGCACACGGCTTGAGCGATGAATGGATACAGACGGCCAATCACCGGATTAAAATTCCTATGAAGGGCCGGGTGGACTCGCTCAATGTTAGCGTGAGTGCAGCGGTACTGCTCTATGAAGCCTTAAGACAAAGAGCAGAATGAATATCGAAAAGCAAAGCAAGAGCGACCCCTATGCGGTGCTGCGCATTGCCGACTATAGGAACCTTCAGGTAGCGCGCTTTGCCTTGACATTTGCGATACAGATGGCAGAAACCATTTTAGGCTGGAAGGTTTATGAAATCACACACGATAAGTTAGCGTTAGGCTTGATTGGTTTGAGTGAGGCCCTACCATTTATTCTTACCTCTTTTTATTCCGGCCATGCGGCAGATACTTTTAACCGATACCGGATTGTGAAGCGGGCCATGTTTGTCCTTTTTCTTTGTTTCATGGGTATTGCCTTTTTGCTGAAGGATGACGCGGGCTTACTGCATACGGAGGGAATTTATCCTGTTTATATCCTTCTTGGTCTATCCGGAATCGCTCGGGCATTTATGGCACCTTGTATGCAGGCCATCATGCCACAGATACTTCCAAGAAATTTATATGCTAATGGTGCCACATGGAACAGTAACATCTGGCAGACCGCAGCCGTTACCGGGCCAGCTTTTGGTGGTTTGTTATATGGAATGCTGGAAAGTAAGTTCAATTCTGATGTGGGTGAAATAGCTGTTTTTTCTCTTGCCCTAACGATTCTTCTGTTGTCTTTATTTGCCTTCAACCGGTTGCGGGTGCGCGAAAATCCGCCGAAGGAGAAAGTGGAAGCCATCTTAGAATCTTTGAAAGCGGGCATTCGTTTTGTATTTCATAAAGAGGAAATGCTAGCTGCTATCTCGCTAGATTTATTCGCGGTGTTGTTTGGTGGCGCCATTGCCCTGCTTCCGGTTTTTGCCAGCGACATTCTTCATGTAGGCCCCGAGGGATTAGGATTGTTGCGAGCGGCACCATTCTTCGGCTCCGTGATAATGGGCTTATTTCTAGCTCATTATCCACCGGTACAAAATGCCGGAAGAAACTTGTTCATCTCGGTAGCTTGTTTCGGTCTGGCGATTATCGGCTTTGCTTTTTCACGCGATTTCTACCTTTCAATTTCTTTATTATTTCTCACCGGTTTGTTTGATAGTGTTTCGGTGGTGATTCGCGGAACAATTCTTCAGGTGATGACACCGGATAACATGCGTGGAAGAGTTGGTGCTGTGAATCAAATGTTTATTTCCTCTTCAAATGAAATAGGAGCTTTTGAAAGTGGCTTAGCGGCAAAGTTGATGGGTACAGTGCCCTCCGTAATTTTTGGCGGTAGTATGACTTTGCTCGTGGTGGTGGTGGTTTTTCTTCTTTCGCCTAAGATGAGAAAGCTAAAGATGTAGAAATCTGTTAGGATAGGGTGCCATAAGAAAGAGCATATCTCAGATCCGTATTAATTTAGTTATGATCTATTACCAGAAGCCGTTCTCGCTTTTCCTATGAATCTTGGGTATGAATTAGTAATAAGTCCAAAAAAGCAAGTCCTCAGCTATCCTGCACACTTCTTGAGCGAAGCAGCACACATTTAGTGCTAATCACAGCAGCTTTTGTCTAGAAGTGTGCAGATCTTCACAAGATCACAACACATTCTGTCTAAAGCTGCACACATCTTCACAGAATCACAACACATCTTGCCTAAAGCAGCACACATCTTGTCTAAATGTGTACAGCTTCGCTCGCAATGTGTACTGATTCGCTGACGATGTGCTCTACTTTGGTAAAAAGCCGTTTTTGTCTTCCAACAAAGCCGAATTGTCTGATTTGCTGTCAAGTTGGCAGGACAAAGGCTGTATTCTTCGGGCTATATCTTTCGGTTGATGGTAAACTCTATTAACTCACCGATGGATTTGCGTGCTTCGGAATCGGGAATCTCCATTAGAATTTCTACAGCTTCTTTCCGATAGGCATTCATCTTTATGGTGGCATAGTCCATACCGCCTTCGCTGCGCACCAGATTTAGAATCCAGCGCACCTTTTCAGTGTTTTGATTGTCGTTCTTCACGATGTTAATCATCTTTCGTTTAGTAATCCAGTCCACTTTGTTTAAGGTATAAATGAGTGGCAAGGTCATTTTTCGTTCCTTGATGTCAATACCACGCGGCTTTCCAATTTCGGCTTCTTCATAATCAAAGAGGTCATCTTTAATCTGAAAAGCCATGCCGATTTTTTCGCCGAGCAATTTCATCCGGCTAATCATGGCTTCATCTGTGGTGGTTGTAACCGCGCCACAGGTGCAAGCGGAGGCAATGAGCGAAGCTGTTTTTTGTCGGATGATTTCAAAATAAATATCCTCGTTGATGTCCAGCCGCCGCGCTTTTTCTAATTGAAGCAATTCTCCTTCACTCATTTCGCGAATAGTGTTGGAAAGAATTTGAAGCAACCGGTACTGGTTATTTTCTATAGAGAGGAGCAGCCCTTTGGCCAGCAGATAGTCACCCACCAAAACGGCTATCTTATTTTTCCATAGAGCATTGATTGAAAAGAAGCCCCGTCGTTTGTACGAATCATCCACCACATCATCATGTACCAGCGTGGCTGTGTGAAGTATCTCTACGAGCGAAGCAGCCGTATAGGTGGCCTCATTGATGTCCCCACATACTTTGGCAGCAAGAAAAACAAACATGGGGCGCATCTGTTTGCCTTTTCTGGTAACAATATAGTGCGTAATTCGGTCGAGCAAAGGGGCTTTGCTACGCATAGATTCCCGGAAACGAATTTCAAACTCATCCAACTCTTTCGCGATAGGTTTCCGGATGTCGTTCAGGTGCAATTCCATTGCCGCTAAAGTAAACTTTCGGACATATTTATTGCGGATACACCGGGATTCAGCAATCCTTGCTAAAGCCTAACTCGTCCATCGTTTCGGCAAGCTCCTGATAGATCAATTCTTTTTGAAGACCAAACTGCTCTAAGGAATATTCATGGCTACTGTGGTAATTTCGATTGCTTAATTTTTCAGCCTCTAGTTTTTCAAGGAACTTCTCCGAAGCTGTCCAGCCGAAGTGCTGATAAATTTTTAATACTTCTCCCTTAGGGTCGCGCAAGAGATCATCATATTTCAACTCTACAAATTGATTATCCGGAATCGTGGTCTTCATCTCTCTCGAATATTTATAGAAATCAATTCCCAGTTGCGCCCAGGCTTTTTTTGCAGGAGAGTTATCCGAAATTTCTGGAGAATGCCAGCGATACATAGAACTGCACATACTGACAAAAGAAGGTAATGCCTGATACGGATGCCTGGAGATATAGATGAAACGAGCATCAGGAAATCTTTGAAGCAGTGATTTGAATCTGCCGGTACTCATCACATTTTTCGCCAAATATGTTTTATTGGGCCCGGTGGCAAAAACAAATCGCTGCACGCTGCTTTCGTAAAAATCCATGACGGAGTTTCTTATCTCTATGGGTTCGCGGTCAAGAAATTTATTGCCGTGAATCAGATGCAGGTATGGAAAGGGAATAAAAACGCCGGGGCTCATCAGCGCTTGAGCAAAAACTTGTTCATCTTCTTCTGCCTTGTCAAAACGCATGGAATGTATGTCGTTCCATCCTCCCCATAATGCCTTGTCTATTTGGTTAATGACTTTTCTGATTATGTTGCCAGAGCGAGCATCAATCCATCTAAAAATGGCTGTGAAACGAACAAAGGAAGTGGTCATTTGGAAGGTATAGAGAAAGTGGGTGTAGGTAAACCTATCTTCATCTAAGCTGACCAGGCGATGTAGGTAAGTAGTGCCGCTGCGAGGATTGGCGATGATAAATACCGGTTCTTTAATTTTTATCTTTTTGAAGTCTCGATAAAAGAGCTCATCGCAAATCCTGAATATCAGGTGCAAAACTTGACTCAGGAAGAAAAGAAAAATAAAGAGAATGGAAAGCAGCCATATTTTCCATTTGAATTGCCGGTATGTTTCTCGGATAATTTTGCCGAGAATATCATATCGGACAAAATAGAACGAGGCCTTGAAATATTTCATCTTCCAAGGCCAGATGTAAATGAATATGTTTGACACATAATTGCCAAAGTTATTTTCTTTAACATCACAACATGTTATCCAGCCGCCAAATTTTCTTAAACTCTATTGCTCAAACCAGCGTGGCTCCATTAATGTTGGAAATCGAGCGCGCGAAGGGTATATACCTATATGGAGTAGATGGCAAAAAATATATAGATCTGATCGCCGGAATTTCAGTCAGTAATCTGGGACATTCACATCCCAAGGTAGTAGAAGCAGTAAAGGAGCAGGTCGAAAAGTATATGCACCTGATGGTGTATGGTGAGTTTGTGCAAAGTCCGCAGGTGAGATATGCTCATCGTTTGATTGAGTTGCTGCCCGCCTCGCTCAACAATGTGTACTTCACCAATTCCGGTGCCGAAGCCACAGAAGGAGCCATGAAACTTGCCAAGAGATTTACGGGCAAAACGAAATTTGTTTCATTTAAGAGTTCTTACCACGGTAGTACGCAAGGCGCACTGAGCGTGATGGGAGACGAAAGCTTTAAAAGAAAGTTCAGGCCCCTTTTGCCGGATATCTTGCAACTGGAATATGGAAACGAGCAGGGCTTAGATGCGATTGATCAATATACGGCCGCCGTTATACTGGAACCTATTCAGGCAGAATCGGGAGTGACCATTCCATCTGATAGTTTTATTAAAAAACTACGGACGGTTTGTAATGACACCGGAGCATTACTCATTCTGGATGAAGCTCAGACTGGCTTAGGTAGAACCGGAACGTTATTTGCTTTTGAGCACTATGGTATTGTTCCCGACATTCTTCTGCTCGCCAAATCATTGGGAGGAGGGATGCCGCTGGGTGCATTTATAGCGGCTAAAGAAATGATGAAGTCACTTTCCGAAAATCCGGCTTTGGGGCATATCACCACTTTCGGCGGTCATCCGGTTTGCTGCGCAGCAGGGCTTGCAGCGTTGGAGGTTTTACTAAAAGAAAACCTTGTTTCTAAGGTGGAAGAAAAGGGAAAATTGTTTGACCAATTATTGAATCATCCCCGAATAAAATCAAAAAGAAGAATCGGCTTATTGATGGCTTTGGAATTCGATAGTTTTGAGCAGAATAAAAGAATCATTGATCAGAGTATAGAACTCGGCCTTTTGACCGATTGGTTTTTGTTCGCCCCGCATTGCATGCGTATCGCGCCCCCGTTGATTATATCAGAAGATGAAATCAGGACGGCCTGTAAAATTATTCTCCAAGCCCTTGAAGCAAATTGATATTTTTATAGCCACTAACACACCCCATGGGCAAAACCAAGAATTTCTTTAAATCAGGATTCGGGAAAATTGTAGCTTACTTCCTTCAGGGGCTGCTATTGATTGCGCCTACTTTTGTAACGCTATATGCGCTGTTCTATTTCTTCAATTTTTTTGATTCTCGAGTTAACGACTTATTTGAAAATATTTTTCATTCTCGCTTTCCCGGCTTGGGATTGGTAACTATTTTCTTGTTCATTACTTCCATCGGATTCATAGGCTCGCTAGTCATTGTGCAGCCGCTACTACATCTTATAGATTTTCTTTTAGAAAAGACTCCTTTGGTGAAGGATATTTATTCGTCGCTAAAAGATTTTTTTGGTGCTTTTATCAGTAACAAGAAAAAGTTTAACAAGCCGGTGATGTTTGAATTAGGAAAAGGCAGCGGTGTTTTTAAGCTTGGATTTATCACCCAGGAAGATTTAAGTGATTTGAATATCAAGGATAAGGTGGCCATCTATACCCCGCTTTCTTATAACCTCTCAGGCATTATGTACATCGTTAATCAGGATCAGGTTCAAGTGTTGCACGATGTGGGCACTACAGACATAATGAAGTTTATTGTAAGTGGAGGAGTGACCAAACTTGAAGAGGAAGAAGAGGAAGCTATCATAATCCCGCCAACAACCGTTCAGCGAGAGCCTGGTATTTAGTTTTTTGAGCAGCGCTAACTATTTCTTCTAGTAGAGATTTAGCAGATTTAACTTGCCCCTGCTTAATAAGCAACCGAGCCATAAAATATTTTGAGGCCTGCTGATAGAAATCATTCTTTGATAAGGTTAACTGTTTAAAATACAATAAGGATTTTTCATTAGCCTCTATTTGATAAAGTGTATAGGCATAACAGATCATCCAATACTCTTTCTCTGCTGCTTCTATGTTGCAATTTTCGCCTTCCTCCAAAAACTGCACCGCCGCCTGATAATTTTTTATTCGGCTTTGGAAAATCCCATAATCAATAAACGGTTGGCAACTGTCGGGGTATTGGCGCATCGTCCTTTGGTAAATCAACGGCAGATACCACTCAGGAGTCTCTGCTTTAATTATCTGCTGATAGTTTGCCATCGTAAATTCCTTGTAGGATAACAAACGAGTTGCTAAAAGATATTCAGGATAATAGGCATTGGAGTCAATGCTCGAGATGAATCGATTCAGTGTGTCAGAGTATTTTATATTTTGATTGCTGAACATCATCAAGCCTTTGTAAAACAAATCCATCTGGGCATTATAATACTTAGAATAATCAGAAAAACATTTAAGCGCCTGATCGAAATAGCCCAATTCGCTATAGATGAATGCAGCATTTAAATAGGAGGACTCGTCCACACTTTTCTTGGACATAGCCGAATCTAAATAGCGCAGCGCATCATTCATGCGGCCATCATAAAAAAACTCGGATCCAATATCACAACGAATCCCTGCCAGATCGGGAAACTGACGGGCGATAAACTCATATATTTCTATCGCCTCGTCAAAACGACCTCGCTCCTTAAATTTTCGCGCATACTCTGCCAGTTGGTAAGCTTGTTCGCCGGTTTCATCCTTTTTTATTTTAAGCAATTCGGCTATTTGATTCTCCAATTCAACTTTCATCAGCGCCATAGCATAGACAGTGCAAAGCCCCTGATGAATATCTACTCGTTGCTTATCTAGTTGAAGACATTTTTTCCACCATCGTTCTATTTCGATTACTGATTTAGTCGGGATAATTTTGACCTCCTCTGCTATTGTGCCAATACCACTTGTAAAAATAGATTCGTCGGGTTTAGCTATGGTCTTGATATTGGGTAACTTACCTAACGCTTGGTTCAGACATACATTACCCTTCATCATAAGTGCATCTACATTCGTAGAATCAGCGCGCAATAAAGAATCCAGATAAAGATTAGCTGCAAGGTAGTCCTCGCGTACAATAAAATCGGTGGCGGTCGCAACCAAGCCTTTTTGAGCAACGAGTGAACCAAGAGTAAAAAATAGTGAATAGAAAAGGAGCAGATACTTCTTCATATCACGGACATAAACTTCCCCAATGGCAGGGAAGGACGATTAGGAATTAATCATCACCGGCATCACGAGCATCAATAAATCTTCGTTTTCGTTTTTCTCGACCGGGCGAAGTACTCCGGCGCGGGTAGGTGTGGAAAGTTCAATTTCAATTTCATTTGAATCCAATACGCCAAGCATCTCAATAAGGAAACGGGCATTGAATGCAATTTCCATGTCCGTTCCTTCATAGCTACAAGCCAACCTTTCATTCGCTTCGTTGCTGAAATCCAGATCCTGGGAGGAGATCTTCAATTCACTCCCGGCGATGGACAACACCACCTGATAGGTTGTTTTGTTAGCGTAAATAGAGATTCGTCTCAAAGCGTTCAAAAATTCCAATCGGCTAATGCTCAGTTTGTTTGGATTGTTTTGAGGAATGACCGCTCCATAATCCGGATAGTTAGCATCTATCAAACGGCAGGTCATACGAGTATTTTCAAATGCAAAAAATGCGTTGGACTTATTGAAAGACACATTCACTCCAGAGTCACTTAAAGGCAGAGCGGCCTTCAGTAAGCCCAAAGCTTTTTTGGGTACTATAAATTGATCTGGCTTGGCAGCTTTGATATCTGCGCGAGTCAGTTTAACCAATTTGTGAGCATCGGTAGAAACAAAATTTATTCCTTCGGGTGATACCTGAAAAAGCACTCCGGTCATGGCCGGACGTAGGTCGTCGGAACTAACAGCGAAAATGGTCTCGCTCACTGCACGACTCAAAGCCGAAGCTGACATGTTCAACTCGGTAACCGCTTCTGGCTGTGGCACCTTGGGGAAATCGTCTGCGTTCTCACCGCTCAGTTTGTATCGGCCGTTTTCGGACGTAATTTCAATACCTTTAGTTTTCTCATCTATCTTAAATGTCAAGGGCTGCTCTGGCAAGGTTTTGAGTGTATCAAGCAGTATCCTTGCAGGGATAGCTATACGGCCGTTTTCCTTGGCTTCCACCTTCAACTCTGTACTCATAGAAGTTTCCAAGTCTGTCGCAAAAACAGTAAGCTTTCCGCCTTTGATGTCAAACAAAAAATCCTCCAGAATCGGCAAAACGGAATTAGAATTAATCACTCCGCCAACAGTTTGCAGGCTTTTAAGTAGGGTTGTAGTGGAAACGATAAATTTCATGAGTTACTTTTAGTTGTGCAAATATAATTATCAAAGGAATTTCACCTGATGTGTTTTTCGGTGGTGTTGTTTATAAATACAATTGAAAGAATGCGTCACGTGTTCCGATTCGAGAGGGTAACATAAACGAATCAAAACGATGCGCGATACTCACTCAGAAATTGGGATATTAATTACCGAAGGAGCGTTACATTCCCCTTTGCCGTGATTATCTTGGTGGTTCCGGCAAACTGATACTGGCATTGCCAAGCATAAACACCCAAACCTTGTGCCACCGTGCGGAAGGTCCCATCCCATCCATCGCTTACATTGTCCGTTTCAAAAACCTTTTCGCCCCAACGGTTATAAACCTGTAAATTAAATTTACTGAGGTTATCATTTTTAGATCTAAAAATGTCATTCATGCCATCTCCATTTGGAGAGAACGCGGTGGGAATTAATAACTGCTCAGCTATAATAGTAACCAATACCGAATCGCTGACGACACAGCCGGCATCATCAGTCACGGTGATAGTATAATAAGTAGTAGCAGGGGGTGTTGCCACCGGATTTTGACAATCACTACAAGTCAGCGTGGCAGGGGGACTCCAAACAATAGAAGTAAATGATGGAGTTCCAATGACTGGATTCAATGTGGTGGATTGTCCCGCCGGAATACTGATTGGATTCCCGGCATCTAGGAGGAATTTTCGTTTAGCAAGCGCAAACGGCTGTGGAGTAAAATCATTGGCGCCGCTCACTGTAATAGTGGACATTCCGAGACCGCTTCCACCGGCAGGAGTTCCCAGATAGTTCCAGCGATTTGGCGCATCCCAATGGGCTGCGTCCGTCCAGCTTGCGTCAGTAGCCGGGTTGAAATACATCGTTAAAGCAGCAGCATCTGTGCCGCTACTTTGATAAAGCCAGTGGTAAAAATTGGGGTTTACTGCGCATAATTGGTCGTCCACAGAAAAAACGCTGTAGCCATCAGTCGTGGCATCTCCTTTTACTAAACGAGCTCCATAGGTATTGTTTCCGGCAGCCGCAGGCGTGAAATCAATCGGCCGAAAAATAGAAGGAGCGCCCACATAAGAAGGAGAACCGGTTGGGAAGAGATAGGCTGCTGTGGTATTAGTGGCACGTGAAAGCTTTCCGTTACCAACGCTGCTCACGAAGCCAACGTTTCGCGTGATAGCAGCAGTAGCTGGATTGCTCACCAACATTTCATTCGCGTTGGTAGCTAATTCAGCGCTATTCAAGGCTAGAATTTTAGTAGTAACCGCGTTAATGGTTTGTTTTTTAACCACATTACCTCCTCCAAGATTCAGGTTGTCAAAAGTAGTGATAGCAGTACCGGTAATTTGTTGGTCTCCGCCAAACATATCCACCCAACTATTGCTACCGGTATAGGCAGCGTTATTTACCCAATCTCCAAACAAACGAATGGTATCGCCGCTGCCATTAATCGTTGCACTATTGGTAACACTACCTTCAACCGTAATGGTACCAAGATTATCAATCAAGCCTTGTCCGCCTACTGTATTGTTTGAAACAGACCCGGTTTTTACAATGATAAACCCGCCGTCTTTCACATATATATTAGCTCCGTTGTTGGTTACTAATGACTGGGCAAATACGCCATAACTCGTCAACATCAAACCAAGCGCATAGATTGCCTTTATCATTTTATACTCGATTTCTTTTTGAAATTGGGACGTTAAAGTATCTATTTCCTGATAATCACCAATTGGCCACTCCCCCGAAATCCGATTGTTAGATGGGCTAATCACTAATAAGGTTGGATATTCAAGACGAAATTTGTCTTTCCGGGGATGGAAACTTGCAGCGATGGACATCACTAAATAAAGAATAGGAAGCCCGGATAACATATAACCGTTCTTGAAATCTATATTTTCGCGACCTCAAAATAAAATTCATGAAAGTAGCGGTGGTAGGTGCAACGGGTCTGGTGGGAGCCAAAATGTTGCAGGTTTTGGAAGAAAGGAACTTTCCTATTACTGAGTTGATTCCCGTAGCGTCAGAGAAATCTGTGGGGAATAAAATACTGTTCAAGGGTAAGGAGTATTTTGTGGTGGACATGAATACGGCTGTTGAAATGAGGCCAGCGATGGCTTTATTTTCTGCGGGAGGCAGCGCTTCCAGAGAGTGGGCCCCCAAGTTTGCCGAAGTCGGCACCGTAGTGATTGACAACTCTTCTGCCTGGAGAATGGAGCCGAATATTCCTTTGGTGGTGCCTGAAGTAAATGCGGAAATATTGACAGCAAAAGACAAAATCATTGCCAATCCGAATTGCTCTACTATTCAAATGGTGGTTGTGCTAAAGCCGCTGCACGACAAATACAAAATTAAAAGAGTGGTGGTTTCCACATATCAAAGCGTAACCGGCACGGGCAAGAAGGCGGTAGATCAGTTAATGAATGAACGCGCCGGGATAAAAGGTCTTATGGCCTATCCCTATCAGATTGATATGAACGCCCTGCCGCATATTGATGCTTTTCTTGAAAACGGCTACACGAAGGAAGAAATGAAAATGGTGAACGAAACGAAGAAAATTATGGGCGACGATTCCATTCGTATCACTGCCACCACGGTACGCATTCCTACTATCGGTGGTCATAGTGAAAGTGTGAATATTGAGTTTGAGAAAGATTTTACCGAAACAGACGTTCGTGCTCTACTCGCAAAATCTCCGGGAGTAGTGGTCTATGATGACTTGCCAAACCTGAAATATCCCATGCCGATTTTGGCGCATGAAAAGGATGACACCTTTGTAGGTAGAATACGCCGCGATGAAAGCCAGCCCAATACCTTGAACTGCTGGATTGTTTCAGATAATCTGCGCAAAGGTGCTGCGACCAATGCCGTACAGATTGCAGAATATCTGGTTGCAAAGAATTTACTCAGAACGGATTAATCCTCCAACACAATATCAAACTGTACCAGATCAATAAAATCTTTTACCCGGCCTTCGATATCATGATGGGAAAGAGTCTTCAATCTTTCCGTTCCAAATTTTTCTACACAGAAAGAAGCCATTGCTGAACCGTAAATAACGGCGCGTTTCATGTTTTCGAAAGAGATGTCGCGGCTTTTATCCAGATAGCCACAGAATCCTCCGGCAAAGGTATCGCCTGCGCCGGTCGGATCAAAAACTTCCTCCAGCGGAAGTGCCGGTGCAAAAAACACTTCATTTTCATGAAACAATAAAGCTCCATGTTCTCCTTTCTTTATCACTAAATATTTAGGGCCCATCGCCAATACTTTCTTTGCCGCCTTCACGAGCGAATACTCATTGGCCAATTGACGGGCTTCCGCATCGTTTATGGTCAATACATCTACCAAGCCGATTACCTCTTTCAATTTATCAATAAATGGTTCGGTCATCCAGAAATTCATCGTGTCGAGCACAATCAACTTTGGTTTATCCTCCATCTGGCTAATCACATTCAACTGCAAAGCGGGATCAATATTCCCGAGCAGAACAATGTCACTGCCTTTATAAGAATCGGGTAAAATCGGATTGAATTCCAACAAAACATTCAATTCAGTCACTAGCGTATCGCGGCTATTCATATCGAGGTGATATTTTCCGCTCCAGAAAAAAGATTTCTTTCCTTTCTTGATTTCAATGCCGGTGGTATCTACTCCCCGAGCGCGCAACAAATCCAACTCATTCATGTCAAAATCATCACCGATTACAGAGACTATATTCACCTGCTTGGAAAAGTAAGAAGCGCTCCAGGCAATATAAGTAGCGGCTCCGCCCACTATTTTATCGGTTTTTCCAAAAGGGGTTTCGATAGCGTCAAAGGCGACGGTTCCAACGGTAAGTAAACTCATGATTTCGGTTATTGTTATTTTAAAAGCGCGCAAGATTGTGGAATTTCGGTAGTAATTCTATTTTTGTCCAAAATTCCTCCTTAGCTCAGCTGGTTAGAGCACAAGACTGTTAATCTTGGGGTCCCTGGTTCGAGCCCAGGAGGGGGAGCAGAAGCCTCGCATTAAGCGAGGCTTTATTGTTTATGACCCCTGCCGACCTCAAAATTCTTTACGAAGACAACCACATCATTGTCGTCAACAAGCCTGCTGGGGAAATCGTGCAGAGCGACAAATCGGGCAATCCCGGTTTGGAAGGGGTGGTGAAAGAATATCTCCGCATTCAATACAACAAAGCCGGCGAAGCCTTTCTGGGCGTGGCACACCGAATAGACCGGCCCGTGAGTGGCATCGTTATTTTTGCCAAACGCAGCAAACCGCTGAAGCGGTTAAACGAAATGTTCCGCGAAAAGGAAATCAAAAAGACTTACTGGGCTGTGGTGGCTAATCTTCCCGACCCGCTTTCCGGTCATTTGGTTCATTGGTTGAAAAAAAATGAACAGAAAAATATTTCGACCGGATATGATAAAGAGGTGAATGGCACATCAAAATGCGAACTCGATTATCAATTACTGAAAAGCATTGACCGCTACCATCTACTCGAAATCAATCCGCTTACGGGTCGCCATCATCAAATTCGCGTACAACTTTCTAAAATCGGTTGTTCCATTAAAGGCGATGTGAAATATGGCTCCAAACGCACCAACCCCGATGGTTCTATTTCCTCCACGCCCGCCGGTAGAGTTTATACACTGATGAAAGAAGAGCGCATTATCATCGTAGCCCCGCCGCCCAACGAGGTGGTTTGGAATGCCTTTGGAATGGAATAGAATGCCGCAATGTCTTCCTCTTCGGGCTGTGATTAAGATAGCCGCTCTTTTGATTAAAACATCAGATGATTTGATCAGGATAGCGGATGCTGTGATTAATTAAGCAAAGCTTTCGATCAAGATAGCGGAAGATATGATTAAGAATGCCGCACTTATGATTAAGAAAGCGGCTGCCTTGATTAATATAACGAACGGCTTAATCAATATAGCGGCTACTGTGATTAAGATAGCCGAAGATGTGATTGATATAGCAGCTTCTTTAATCAATATACCGGGGAAATTGATTAAGAATCGGGGGATTATGATTGATATTCCGGGGATTATTGTTGATAATCGTTTATGGCATAGGGGTTTATGAGCATAGTGCCTAAATCATAGTATTTTGTAACATGAAAGAGCTGTTTTTGGGCGTTTAGACTTGTCCTTAACTAGTTTCGGCGCTCTAGCTCACGTACCGATGGCCTTTCATTCTACAGGGTGCCTTTGACAGGGAGGCGGCTGTTTGTCCTCCGCTGGCGGAGGTGGATTTTTCTGCGAGAGCAGAAAAAGACAGAGGTGGAATGTTTTTATATTTTAGAAAAATGAAAGCGGATAAATCAAATAACCACGCTTACAATAAAGACCATCAACCCTTTGCAAACAAACTGCGAAAGGAAATGACCAAAGCAGAAGCCTGCTTATGGAAATTTGCCTTGCGAGCAAAAGGAATGAAAGGATATCAGTTCCGTCGCGAGCGACCGGTGCTTCATTACATTGCCGATTTCATGTGTATGGAATTGAAACTGATAATTGAAGTAGATGGTTTAACGCATCAATGGGAAGAAACCCATGCGAAGGACAACAAGAAAGATGCAGATTTGAAGGCGGCTGGTTTTATAGTCCTCCGGTTTAATGATGATGAGGTATTGAAAAATATGGGACCGGTGATAGCGCAAATTGAAAAAGTGATTGAAGAAATCGAAAAGCAGAAAATTCCACCCCCGTCCCGCTGATAGAGGCGGTCCACCCCCGCCAGCGTGGGACAAATGCAGTCATTCATTATAAAGACAGACTTAGATAGGAGGGCGGCTGTTTGTCCTCCGGCTGGCGGAGGTGTCTTTTTCTGCGGCAGCAGAAAAAGACGGAGGTGGAATTTTTGTCAGTAGGAGGATTCTCTCTTTTTCAAAACACTTTCTCTGCTTTGTACCGATGCCCAATTCCTCCAAGTGTTGCGCAGCGCAATGGAAGAACGGGACGCGAGCGAGGGCGAAAGTTCACAACAAAACAAAACCGGTAACAGGATGGATTTCCCAGCCGGTGGGAGTTTTAAGAGAAACGGCTCCATCCGTATAGCCTGAGCCGCCATGCTGATGCTGACTATCGAAAAGAAGAGAGCCCCGGATGGTAATTTTTATCGGGTGCAGCGTCAGGTTTTTGCCATAAGGTTTTGGTGGTTTGCCGCAGGAAGATGGCCCCCCGATTTCTTCTTCAAATTTTTCGCGTAGCTCCCTAAGGAGATGGTAGAAAGGATGAGTTTCGTCCAACGGAAGCCCGGCAACCTCCGCGCTGAACAAATTGCCTTTGCGATAATTGCGTTTATCGCCCAAAATTAAATGGTAATCATTATCCTCTTCCCTGGAAACCATGAAGAGATAAGCGGACGTGATGATCACATTGCGTTGTTCTGCCGCCACCCGCTCGCGATGCTCTCCCCTGCCCAAACCTTCCTGGACCGGTAGTGTGGCCATGAGTTTCTTCGTGGTGGTGAATGATTCGAATGGTGTGTCCACCACGCACAGCTTGATGTCGCGCAGCATACATCCGTTAAAAATTGCTCCGTTGCAATCGTCTCCCCAATGCTCGCAAGTTTGTGCTGATGCAAAAAAACATACCAGTATGCCGAAAAAAGTAAGAAGGCGGATCATGAGGGGCTTCATAGAAATGAATTTTGCGAAAGGTAAGAAATTCATTCCTGCGCTATAGGAGGGCGAGTGGGATGATGAGCGGGGTTTGAAATAAATTTAGATTTGTTGGGTGGATAGGCGCACTCTGAAAGAAGGTATACCGAGTATATGCCAGTTAGCGGCAAGCGTAATTAGACATAAAGCATTAATATTTTAATAATCAGTTAATGGAAAAGAAAAAGGTTGAACCGCCGAAATATATTTTGATTCAAAGTGAATACACTTTGGCTTATACTGATGAAGAATGTCTCGTTAATGACAAGCCCTTTAAGAAAGAAGGAGAAACTACTCCACCAAAGGAGCTTTGCTTTGAAATACAACAATCTTTTTTTTATGAAACATTTTTGAAAAGGCATTTCAAGAATGTAGTCGTATTGACGGCAGCAGGAACTTCTTTAGACAATGGAACTAAAGAAACAAACGGCAAAACAAGAGAAGGGCTATGGACATTATGCCAAGAGGAGATAGATGCTTTTGAAGATTCAATAAAAGAAATCAAAACAAAGGAATTCTACACGAATAAAGACATTGAAGGTTTACTTTCTCATATCATTTTATTTGAAAAATTAAATGGAGTAATAAAGAAAGGCGAAACAGTTTTAAGGGAAACACTTGAAGCAAAAATTGCAGAAGCGTGTAAATTGAAGTTGCAGCCGCAAGCACCACATAAAGATTTCTTAAATAAAATTACTGCAAGAAAACCAAGCGACCCAAGAGTTCAACTTTTTACAACCAACTATGATTTGCTTTTTGAATCAGCTGCTAATCAAGGTGGCTTTGTCGTAATTGACGGATTCTCATTTACTCAACCAAGGAAATTTTCAGGAAGATACTTTGACCTTGATATTGTCAATCGAGAGAAAACAAGAATAAAACAAGAAGAAAGTTTTGTATCAAAAGTCTTTCATTTCTACAAATTGCATGGTTCATTAAACTGGTGTAAAGACGATTCAAAAAGTATTGTACAGCAAGATAGCCCTAAAAAGCCATTGATAATTTATCCCGCAAGTGAAAAATATGAAAGTTCATACGAACAACCATACTTTGAAATGATGTCAAGATTTCAACAAGCACTACGGAAAGAAAATACTTTACTTGTCGTAATTGGTTTTGGTTTTCAAGACAAGCATATTCAAAACGCTATTATTGAAGCAGTGGAACAGAATCCGAGTTTCCAACTGATAATAGTTAGCTACACTGGAAATGATAATGATGGCATTGACACAACTTCCTTAAAACAATTCTTTTCTGAAGAAGCAAGCAAGAAAGTTAAACGAAATGTAAACATTGTATATGACAGCTTCAGTGGTTTTACAAAAAAATATCCATCTAACTACACCTATATAGAACCCAATAAAGAATCAAGCCAATGAATCCCTTTAATCATAATTACTTTTTGGGCTACATCAATGAAGTTTCACCACAATATGTGAAAGTTCATTTTCCATCTTCAAACTTATTAGAAAAATTTAGTCACCAAGGAGTTTTTTATGCTGGCGGAAATGTTGGAAATTTCATTGTGATTGAAGGAGAAGAAATCGGATTTCTTGCACGGGTAATTGAAATTGAGTTGCCTGATGGCGAAAGAAAATCAATAAGTGAAAAAGCAATTCAACATGATGAAACTACTTTTCATCCTTCTGGCAAGGCAGAGTTATTATTAAGTTTCAGTGTATTTGAACCACAGAAAACAGAAAAGACTGTTTCAAAATATCCCGCAATTGGTGCAAAAGTTTACTCATGTTCAGATGAACAAATTGCAATTTATGTAAAGGAGTTTGGAAAGAAAAAAGATGAATCAGAAAATGTTTACGCTGATTTAGGTAAGCTGACTTCCAATGATGCGGCCTGCAAAGTTTCAATGAATTCAATTTTTGGACGACATTGTGCAATAGTCGGAACAACAGGAGGTGGAAAGAGTTGGACAGTTGCAAAGTTGATTGATGAAGTAAAGGCCAAAACAGACAATAAAGTAATTCTCATTGATGCAACAGGTGAATACAAAAGTGTTTTCACTAATAATGTCGTTTTTGGTATTGATACTTCATTTCCTTTTAAATATCTTTCAAATAGTGATTTTTGTTTTCTTTTTCAAGAACACTCTCCAAATACAGTGGGCGCACTTTGCGATGCAATTCATAGTCTGAAATTAATTGAACTCGTGGCAATCACTGACGGCATTAAAATTGGCAAAAATCAAGACAATTGCACAAGGTTGGTAAGGGATAATGTTCACAAATTCAGGAATTGCAATTTCAAAATTGAAAATCTTGCATCACAAGTTGCAAATGAATGTGTAAGAGTTGGGAGGGGAAATAATTATGAAGAGGATAGTTTTAAACTTGGTTATACATCCCACTTAATTTCAAGAATCAATTTGCTTTTAAATAATCATATTGTTTGCTCGGCATTAGGTATAAAAACTACTTCAAGCTCTGAAACAAAGGACATTATAACTGTGCTTGATGACTTTTTAAAACCAAGTAATAAGAAATCAGTATTAAGAATAGGATTTGAAAAGTTATCGTATGATTTTGCAATTAGAGAACTTATCGTTGACTTTCTTTCTTCACACCTTTTAAAAAAATCAAGAGAAGATAAGTTTATCGCAAATCCTTTAATCCTTTTTATCGATGAAGCACATCAATTTCTAAATAAAAGAATTAATGCAGAAGACAATACTACATTCTCTTTACAGAATATTGACCTGATTGCTAAAGAATGTCGAAAGTATGGTTTGTTTCTTTGCTTAGCCACACAAATGCCAAGAGACATACCAGTTGGAACTCTAAGCCAAATGGGAACTTTCATTGTTCATAGGCTAATAAACGAACAGGATAAAAAATCGATTGAGAACGCGGCTTCATCAGCAAATAAAAGCGTGTTAGGATTTCTTCCAACTTTAGGTGAAGGGGAAGCATTATTAGTTGGAGTTGATTTTCCAATGCCATTATTAGTTAAGATTACAGAACCGGAAAAGAAACCGCAATCAAATACACCAAGACTTAAATCAAAAGCAATAAAATAACTTACCAACTCGGCTGAAACGGAGCTAACGCAGAGCGACGAGGATGTGTAAGGGTT
This sequence comes from Bacteroidota bacterium, assembly GCA_016722375.1. NCBI lineage: Bacteria > Pseudomonadati > Bacteroidota > Bacteroidota bacterium. The sequence continues at coordinate 188,535 of JADKJG010000005.1, forward strand.
TGCATTTGTAAATGCCTTAACTATTTCCCTCCCCCGGTTTACCGTCCTTCACGGGGACGGCCTTTAGCTCAATACCACTCTTTATGTCCTCTTCATATTGCTTATATATATGCTCGAAGGAAAGGCCGATGTCAAAATCGGCAAGTACAGATTCGATATAGGGTGTAGGATCAAAACCGGTATTGTGGCAATAGATAAGCATGAACCAGCAGATATGGAACAGCCGCTGTGCAAATTCCTGAAAGCCTTCCCCTTCGAAGGTCACAGAGCCATCGGCTTCATTTACTGGTAGCCTTTTATCCAATATCAGGTCACCCATCAGGAAATAAGCCCTTGCGTCGTGGTCCTGAAGAAAGAAGAATATACAGGGAACACTTTTGCACATACCGGATATCCAGCGCATCGGTATCGGTTGGCCTTTCCAGCCGTCGTCGGTCATCGGGTTTCCATCGCGGTTCAGAAAATTGAGTTGCACCGAAAAAAGAAATTTTTCGATGAGCTTTGGAAAATGCTGCAGCGTCATCACCAGTTCATCCATGTAGGCCGTTTGACCGGATTTCACCACATCCATATCCACAGATATGACCAGCGTTTTGTTTTGTCCGCTGCCCATCAGTCCCATACTGTTTTTAAACTTTTGGATACGCTCGTCGCCGGGTGGCATCAGGTATTTGGGTTTGGTTTTAGGGTCACCGGTTCCGTTGGCATAGCTTTCGGAAAGCGAGCAGTCCAGCATTTTTCCGTCATCATAAAAATCTGAAGCCAGCTTTTTGGTTTCATCCCATTCGCGGTAGGCTTCGCCCACCCGGTAATTCAATTCACCATAACGATTCACTATTCTGCTGCATCGTTTTTCAAAATCGCGGAGTTTAGTGAAGCGCCCCTTGAAATCATCGAAGTCGCTGTCGAAAGCGGTAAGGTCGAGCGAATATTTAGCGTGGTTTTTATAAAACTCATCAGTCTCATTTCTGAACTTGTCATAAACCTTATTCACGGCTTCATTCAATTCATTAAACCGGTTGTAGTCTTTCTCGATGTTTTCGAACTCGTTATAAACCGGAGCCAGCTCTTCTTCATGAAAATCATTCACGGTTGGGTAGTAAGCCTGGATACGTTCCATAAGGTCGTTAACCGCCTCGGTGCTTTTTAACTTGGTTGTAAGCACTTCGGCCTCATTTTTAAAAGCTTGTAAGGTTTCAGCAACCGGTTTGAATTTTTCGTCCACCGCCTTCACTTTGTCTTCAAACTCGGTGTATAGATAAAGCAAGCGCTCGGCTTCCTTGTTTAATTCCTGCATGCGCGAATGGAGCGCGAGGTAGGATTCGAACAGTTGTTTCTCGTATTCAGACTCGGGTATGGATGGGTCGTAGCGTAGGTTGATGGTCCGCAAGGGGTGTGGTGTCTTCCGTTCTTTCATGGGCGAAATTTAGAAACGAAGTTAGAGAAAATTTAGCTTATTTCAAGAGGACTTTGCAGCTTCTTTTGAAAATCAAGTTTATTGAATATCCTCTCTCTACATTCTCTTCATGTCTTCGTCTAAAGCCTACCGTGTGGACACAACTTTAAAATGGCAACATGTTACAAAACCATTCTATTGTTTGCACTTTTAACGATTATCGGATAAAAAATACAGTTTAACGCAAAGAATTCAGTCGTTGACTATATCTTTTGCGCTCTTTGCGCGGCTGTTCACTTTGCGTTAAACTGTATTCGGTTTTTCAAATCCAAACAGCTTCTTATTTTCCGATAAAATATTTTTAAAAATCAAGATCAAAAACAGGCAATATTTTATTTTTTGCTGTGGATTTAATAAATATCGCTACCTGAATTTATTTCACAGCTAATAAAATCATTTTAATTTCCGATATAAATAAAAATAAAGAAAGCAGATAATTTTATAGGGTCTTCAGTATATTTTCAAAAGGCGGCTTATTTTTATATAAATCAAACGAAATTATTTTAGTTGCCAATTATTTATCTCATTTTTGATGTAGTTTAATTTGTAAAATAAATTCGGAATCATGGCAAAAGACATTATCCCCGGCAAGGACGGCGATTTAAAAAATTGGTTGGAAGTTTTTAAAGTCGGCATTGGGCAACTTGGCGTGAATGTCGGTTTGAGCAATGCTCAAATTATAGCCGCGCAGGATTTGTGCCTCGAATTCAGCCAGCAAATCACCATTGCTCATCAGGCAAAGGTGGCTGCCAAAAAAGAAAACGCCAAAAAGAAATCCATGCGCACCACCCATTTGCAGCCCTTGCGAAAATTGATGAAGCGCGTTAAAATTTCAGGCGATTATAATCCCAGCATGGGCAAACAAATGGGCATTATTGCTACCCGGCCAGTCTTTCAGCCGCACGAATACAAGCCGGTTTTGAAAGTGGGCGCATCCGGCCAATTGATAAAAATAAGTTTCAAGAAAAAAGGAGTAGAACGCTTAGAATTTTATGGCATGAAAAATGGCAGCGAGGCCTGGCAGTTCATCGGCACACGGTCGCATAGCCCTTTCTATTTCAAGCCACCGGATGAGCTGACAGGCTCGGGCGAAAAATGGATCATCAAAGCGGTGGGAATTATCAAGGATAAACCGATAGGCCAATACAGCGATTTAGTAACGGTGATGTATCTTCATAATTAATAGACGAGAAATTAAACGCCGCAGCGCTGCCGAGTTTTTTTGGACATGAAGACCTGTCATTTTCTGATTTTGCTTTCTTTGTGTCTTAACGATTATTCATCATGAAGGGAATTATACTCGCCGGAGGGTCGGGCACCCGGCTCTATCCTATTACTTACGCCATCAGCAAACAAATGATGCCGATTTATGATAAGCCGATGATCTATTATCCGCTGTCGGTGCTGATGAAGGCGGGCATCAACGAAATTCTCATTATCTCTACTCCTACTGACTTGCCCAATTTTGAAAGATTGTTGGGTGATGGAAAGCGATATGGCTGCAAGTTTTCTTATCAAGTGCAGGAAGTTCCCAATGGATTGGCGCAGGCTTTTGTGTTGGGTGAAAAATTTATCGGCAAGGACAGTGTCGCGCTGATTTTGGGCGACAATATTTTTTATGGCAGCGGATTAGACCAACTGCTGAAATCTATGGTGAATCCAAATGGCGGGGTAGTTTTTGCCTATCACGTTTCAGATCCGGAGCGTTATGGAGTGGTCGAGTTTAATGCAGACGGCAAAGCAATTTCTATTGAAGAAAAACCGGTCAAACCAAAATCAAACTTTGCTGTTCCGGGATTATATTTTTATGATAATGAAGTGGTGCAGATTGCTAAAAATCTAAAACCCAGTCCACGCGGCGAATACGAAATCACCGATGTAAATAAACAGTATCTTCACGACGGGAATTTACAAGTAGGCATTTTGGATCGAGGTACCGCCTGGTTGGATACCGGCACCTTTGATTCGCTGATGCAGGCTTCGCAGTTTGTGCAGGTGATTGAACAAAGGCAGGGATTGAAAGTGGGTTGTATTGAAGAAGAAGCTTGGAGACAAGGATTTATTTCCAAAGAACAATTACATAACTTGGCCGAGCCTTTAATGAAAAGTGGTTACGGAAAATATTTAATGGAATTGATTTCGTAAAACAGAAAAAAAGCGCGGAAAGCCCTCTCCGCCTCTTTATATTTTAGTTATAAATAAAACCATGAAAAATAAAATTCTCATCACCGGTGGCGCCGGATTTATCGGTAGTTGTCTAGCCGATAGGCTGATTGAAAACCCCGACAATTTTGTGTTGCTTGTAGATGATCTTTCTACCGGAAATATCAAACGCCTGCCCAATAAAAAACATACTAATTGGAAATTCATCAAGTGCGATTGCAACGAGTATCGCGATATATCTGCCGTGATGATGGCCTACCGGTTTGACTATGTGTTTCATTATGCCGCCGTAGTGGGAGTGAAAAGAACACTGGAAAATCCGGTTTCGGTTTTGCGCGATATACAGGGTATTCGCTATGTACTAGAGTTATGTAAAAACACCGGAGTGAAACAGGTGTTCTATTCTTCTTCCTCCGAGGTATATGGTGAACCTTTTGAGCACCCACAAAACGAATTGACCACGCCACTCAACTCCCGTTTGCCATACGCGGTGGTGAAAAATGTGGGTGAAGCGTTTATTCGTTCCTTCAAACAGGAATATGGTTTGGATTACACCATCTTCCGCTTTTTCAATACATACGGTCCGAAACAGAGTACTGATTTTGTGATGTCGAAATTCATTAAAGCAGCGGTGGCAGGCCACAAAATATCTATTTACGGTGACGGTAAACAGACGAGAACATTTTGCTACAAGGACGACAACATTGATGCTTGCATCAACGCCATGGAAACAAATACGTATTTGAATGATGTGGTCAATATAGGGAGCGATAACGAGATGACAGTAATCGAACTAGCTCAAGCAATTATTAAAATAACAAACTCAAAATCAGAAATGGTTCATCTGCCCGCCCTAATAGAAGGGGATATGACCAGAAGAAAGCCGGATATTGCCAAGATGAAAAAGATATTGGGCAGACCGATGATAACAATTGAGGAAGGAATCCGCAAGACTATCGAAAGCGGACAGTATAACTTCTAATCCATGACGAATAAGAAACCAAAAATTCTAGTCACCGGTGGCTGTGGCTACATCGGCTCGCATACCATAGTAGATTTATTGAACCACGGCTTTGATGCCATCAGCATAGACAGCAATATGCGGTCGAAGGCGGCCACCACAGAGCGCATCGAGGCGGTTACCGGTAAAAAGATTGTCAACCACCCAATAGATTTGTGCGACAAGGAAGCCGTCCGTAAAATATTCAAAGAGGAAGGAAAGATAGACGGTATCATTCATTTTGCTGCTTTAAAATCGGTTCCCGAATCGGTGAACAAACCCTTGCTTTATTATCGCAACAACCTAGATTCATTGCTCAATCTTCTTGAACTTGCCGAAGAATTCAGCATCCGAGATTTTGTGTTTTCATCGTCCTGTTCGGTGTATGGCAATGCTACTGAATTGCCGGTTATGGAAACCACTCCCTTAGGTGATGCTGAATCTCCCTATGCGCGCACCAAGCAGATGGGCGAAGGCATCATACACGACTTTGCGAAGATTTCTGAAGCTGGAAGATATATTATGCTTCGCTATTTCAATCCGGTGGGCGCACATGAAAGCGGAAAACTGGGAGAAGATTCTACCGACGTGGTGACCGCCATCGTTCCCCGTATTACCGGTGTTGCGATTGGAAAGTTTAAAGATTTCACTGTTTTTGGAAATGACTACGATACCCGCGACGGCACCTGTGTTCGTGATTATATTCACGTGATGGATATTGCAAATGCACATACCAAAGCGCTACAATATCTGATGGAAAATAAGAATCAGGAAAACTGTGAGGTGTTCAATCTAGGCACCGGTAACGGAGTTACGGTACTGGAAGCCATCCATTCTTTTGAGAAAGTGAGCGGCGAAATGCTGAACTGGAAAACCGGAGCACGTAGGTCGGGTGATGTGGTTGCTATTTACGCAGACAATCAAAAAGCAAAAGATAAATTGGGTTGGAAAATTGAGCGCGACCTCGACCTCATGATGCGCACAGCTTGGGAGTGGGAAAAAATTCTCGCCGGTAGGGCGTGAAAATACTTCCAGCACCGAGCCGGAGGAATGTTTATTTATATTTACTTTTGAGTGGGTCATTTCAGTGCACATGTTGTTAGAAATTAAACAGGAAGGGCGGTTCAAATATGCCGAGACCGGCACCGGTGAGGTGCTGTTATTGTTGCATGGATTATTTGGTGCGTTAAGCAATTTTGAACATCTGATCAACAGTTTTTCGGATAGGTTCAGAATCATAATTCCGATATTGCCCCTGTATGATTTGAAGCCCGAGCAAACCAATGTAGATGGCATGCTCGATTATATTGACGGGTTCATCCGCCATAAAGAAATTGATAAGTTACATCTGATTGGCAACTCGTTGGGTGGGCATATCGCTCAGCTTTATTATTTGCTGCGGCCTGAAAAAATAAAGACCATGACGCTGACCGCCAGTTCCGGCTTGTTTGAAAACACTTTGGGCGACGCCTATCCCCGAAAGGGTGATTATGAATTTGTGCAGAAGAAAACACAGACTACATTCTATGATCCAAAACACGCTACTAAAGAATTAGTAGATGAGGTTTTTGAAATTGTAAACAATCGAGAAAAAGTGCTGCGCCTGATATTTATGGCCAAATCTGCCCTGCGAAATAATCTGCGCGAACAGATACCCGGCATGAAAGTACCGGTATGTCTGATTTGGGGCGAAGACGATACCATTACTCCGCCCTTTGTTGGAAAAGAGTTTCATACGCTGCTGCCCAATTCCGAATTACACATTATCAAACAATGCGGACATGCGCCCATGATGGAAAAGCCGGAAGAATTTAACCGCCTATTAGAACAGTTTTTGAATAAATGGTTATGATTGCCTCATTGTATCAAGGAATTATTCGCCAACTAATGGCGAACTTTTCAGTGAATTATACGTCTATATATATAATGAAGGGCATCCTATTATGATTACTCCACAACTTATCTCAGATTCTATACCTCCGGTTTATATGACCGACTCGGTGGAGAAGGTGCGGTCTGTCATGCAAGAATATTTTGTGACCGAGCTTCCTGTTTTGGACGGAGAAAAATATGCCGGCTTGATTTCTATAGAGGAAATCAATCGGTTGCAGAATAAGAAAAAGCCACTAAAAAGCTTTGACCTGACTTTAAACAAGCCGCTGGTATTTCAAAATGCCCACATCTTCGACATCATGAGGGTAGCTGTAGAGTTTAATGTGCGGATGGTGCCGGTGGTAGATGAAGACTTGAATTATTGGGGAATCATTTCTTCCCAGAGTTGTCTGCGCTCTTTTGCTATGCTCAGTTCGGTAAAAAGCCAGGGAGCAGTTTTAGAATTGGAGACCGATGCCCGCAATTATTCTGTTTCAGAATTGTCGAGAATTGTGGAAGAAAATGATGCAACGATTCTCTGCCTCTATTCTGACCGCAACCAAGCCAACGGAACGGTGGAAGTTACTATCAAATTGAATACGACTGATATTTCGGCACTCATCGCCGCCTTTGAAAGGTATGAATATATCGTGCGCAATATCTATAACGAAACTGAATACACCGGTGAAATCAAAGACCGGTATGATGCCCTGATGAGGTATCTAAATGTTTAGCTTCCATCTATGAAGGCGTGTGCGCATTTGGCCGAGACACACTCTGCTCACTAGAGACAGTTGACCGCTTTTATCATTCAGAGCTAAATAGTAGCTGAGAACTATTTTCTTGGGAAAGGTAGGCACAGATCAAAAAAGCGGGACATTTTCTTTTTTTGCCACGAGAGAATCCACACAATCATACCAATCCTTGAAAACTAAAATGCCTTCGTCTGTTTTCCGGTTTAAAAAATTTGAGGTCGAGCAAGGCCGCTGTGCGATGAAGGTGAATACAGACGGCGTACTGTTGGGGGCTTGGAAGAATAAGGGCGATGCAACGCACATATTGGATATTGGCACCGGTACCGGTGTCATCGCCTTGATGATGGCGCAGGGAAATGAAGGGGCTCAAATTGATGCGATTGATATTGATGAAGAAGCCTGGAGGCAGGCAAAAGAGAATTTTGGTCACAGTCCCTGGGCAGAGCGGTTGACGGCTTTTCATTCCTCCTTGCAAAATTTTTTGCCGAACAGAAAATATGATTTAATCATTTCTAATCCCCCCTACTTTGTAAATGATTTTAAATCTCACCGCCATCAAAGAAACGTTGCCCGGCATGGAATCGAATTGGACTACGATGATTTGCTTATCGGCATCAAACACTTACTATCCGAAGAAGGCAAGGCGCTTTTGATTCTTCCTGTTGCCAATTTCCCGCTGTTTCGTGAAAAGACCACCCTGCGAGGATTATTTGTAACCACTACGACAGAGGTTGTGGCTGTAAAAGGAATGGATCCTTATGTGTTGATGATACAAGTGGAGCGAATTAACTCCGGAACAGAGAAAAGCACTATTACCATCAAGAAAGAGGATAATACGTTTACCGAAGCATATAAACAGTTGACCCGTGATTTCTATCTGAATTTTTGATTGGATGCTTCTCTCTTCGTAGGAGAGGCTTGTTTCAAACTTCCCGATGCGTTGCTAAGTTCACTTTACTTCTTAGAGTCCCCAACCTATAAAAAGGAGAATCTACGAGGGTGGATATTCTACTGCTTCGCAAACTTGGCCACCGCAACTACGCTACGGTTGCGTTTGATATAAGCCGTATAAATACCCGAAGGGTATGAAGAAATATTCAGTTTCTGAAAACCACTGTATTGAGGCAGTGCTTGTTGATGTATCACTTGTCCTAATTCATTCACTATCTCCATACTTACCGTTCCGTCTTTACTCCAATCCGTAAAACCATAATCTACTGTTACAACATCGCTTGCTGGGTTCGGAAACGCTTTTAGTACTTTTTCCTTTTCCACTCTTTCCCTTTCATCATTACTTCTATAAAATAAATTCCATTAGCAGAAAGCTCAAGTCAAGGTTATAGATATCACACTGACTTGGGTACAAATGCAAATATGCCCAAATCAAAACTGTGCAAAAAACTCTCCTTGTTCAAACTTGATAAAATCCGGATCAGAGGCACTACATTTTCCAAATGAATCAACTTTAAGACTTAATGAGAACCTTCCCTTTACTACCCGATTACTTAAATCAAAACTGTCGATAGTAATCCAAGAGGTATCTCCGTAGTTATGTTTATAGGCGGTACAAGCTACGTCTATTCCACCGTAATTATCAAAATACATATAGTTGAGTATAGGAAGGGTGTCCTCAATCCCGTTCACTGAATTGAAATAAGTCATTCCGGTTGTGGGAATATGTATAAAGTAGAGAAGATTATAGTTTCCCCTTTTTTTATTGGATAAGGTGATATTTAACTTACCAATATCAATATAAGCATAAGCCGTTGCTTCCCAATTTGAGCCGTTCTTTAAAGCCGACCCAGCATAGAGAGAATCCTTTTTACATCCTGATATTCCAATCGATAGGATTAGAATAAATGATAACGAAATTTTCATTCGGCTATTGATGTACGAACCGAGAAATGTAAGTACTCTTTTTTTCATCCACAAGCTTAACAAAATATATTCCCTTACTTAAATTTGAACAAGAGAATTTAACCCAATTCTCTCATTCGGCTACATCCCGATAATTAAAGCAAGCGACGGACCTACCTAATTCATCAAAAACAACAAGATCGAATCTTTCCTTTCCGGATAGAAAGACTGGATTTTTAACGTAATCACTAGTTGGACTTGGATAAGGGATTCCTAATTGTAACTCCGAATTGTTTGAAAGAGCATCCTGTTCTTCCAAGTGTTGCGAAGCGCACTTGGAAGAGATAATAATTGAAAGTCTTTGTGCCGTTGGTGTTTAGTTCATCCATTAAAAACAAATATAGTGAACGTCACTAACAACCCAGTTGGGTGGAGAGGTGCCCGCTAAATTACTCTCCCCTGAAATCTTTAAGGAATCCAAAATCATCTTTGCCGTGATAATAAAAGCTCGCAGATGAATATTTGTAATCTTCCGGAAATATTGACAATCCCCATTTTTCTTGTACCGGGTTATCATGAATGTAATCCGGTTTTTGCAAAAACACCTTTTCTGTAAACAAATCAATACTCAACGAATTTCGTTTCCAAATTGGATATTGACGGTCTCTAGCGTTCACCTTGAATTCTTCTCAAAAAACTTGATGATGACGCTCGCCTGACCGGACGGGCAGGGTTGCACTAAAAATTATTTTGGAAACCTAAACACCATCAAGGGCGGTGAAATTTTAGAACGAATTTTTACAATGGACACCGATATATTATGAATAAACGTTAGATTGCTTCATATCCATCCACCTTGCCATTTGTTAAAAAGCGGTCTCCCAAAACAATCCCTTAATATATTATCAAAAAATAGCGAAATCAGGCGATTTGTTTTTTTTTCTGTTAATTCATTGATTTCCCAGAAATTTCCAGACTGTTTTTGTCACAGAAATAGGCAAAACTGCCACGGAAATAGGCAAGTCCGTGACAGAATTAGGACAAGTCGCCACGAAATTAGGGAAGTCTGCGGCGGAAATACCTAAGTCCATCGCAAAAACAGGGAAGTCCACCACGGAAATAGGACAGTTTGTCACGGAAGTAGGGAAGTTCATCATAAAAATAGGGAAGTCTGTGGCAGAAATAGGCAACCTCGCCACAGAAATACCTAAAATCGTGGTGAAAACAGGGAAGGAAGTAGTAGAAAAACACCACACGGTTCTCGGCAAGATGGTATTCGGTAGAAAGGCTTGATAGTTTCTATTTAACTTCCACCAATATCTTCCGAAATTGGTATTCGTTTCTTAGAATTACCCGAAATCAACCGTACAGATGGTGGAATAGAACCAAACCTCGGAGGAGATATTTGTCACATTAAAGTATCGGGAAAGCAAATTTCTACACCAGCACGGCCTCCATGCTTATCGCGAGGTTCAGTACTTTAGAGACCGGACAATTCGCTTTGGCATTTTGAGCACATTCTTCAAACTTTTCTTTGGTGATGCCGGGCACTTTGGCTTTCACTACAAGGTGAGAAGTTGTAATGCTTCCGCCTTCGAGCGTAACGGTGGCGCTGGCTTCGATAGATTCGGCGGTGGCACCGGCTTCACCTAATACAAAACTCAGCTTCATGGCGAAGCATCCTGCATGAGCGGCGGCAATCAATTCTTCGGGGTTGGTACCTTTGCTTTCTTCAAAGCGGGTGTTCCAGGCATAGTGGTTTTGAGCAAGTACGCCACTTTGGCTGCTGAGGTGTCCTTTGCCTTCTTTTCCGGTGCCGCTCCAAACGGCAGTAGCTGTTCTTTTCATCTTTTTTGTTTTTTAGATTAACTCAATTTCTGTTCTGGCGAAAATAAAAACTTTCAGCCTTTTTTGGTTTCACCGGTCGGGAAGGACAGCCGGTTAGGGTAATAAACACAAAGCCATTACATTTGCGGGCTTAATCTTAGAGTCTTGCCTAAAGTAACCGAGCATCTGGCGAAAGCCAAATCCACCCTTTTCTCTTTTGAGGTCTTGCCTCCGCAAAAGGGAAAAACTATTGATGATTTGCTGAACGTCATTGAGCCATTGCTGGAGTTTAAACCTCCGTTCATTGATGTCACTTATCACCGCGAAGAAATTATTTATAAAAAAAGGCCGGATGGATTAGTAGAGGAAGTTCCTTTGCGCAGACGTCCGGGCACGGTGGGTATTTGCGCTGCCATCAGAGGCCGATTTAATGTGGATACGGTGCCTCATTTGGTCTGTGGTGGCTTTACGCCGGAGGAGACAGAAGACGCACTGTTCACCCTACATTATCTCGGCATCAACAACCTGATGCTGTTGCAGGGAGATTCAGAAAAGAATTCAAGGGCTTCGGCAGTTCCAAAAAGCGGGGTGCATAAACATGCTTCGGAATTAGTGCTTCAGGTAGCAGAAATGAATAAGGGCAAGTTTCTGCATGAAGAAACCGAAAATGAAATGAAGACAAATTTCTGTATCGGTGTGGCAGGCTATCCTGAAAAACACTTTGAATCACCCAACCTGAATACAGACTTAAATTGGTTGAAGCACAAAGTAGATGCGGGCACGGACTATATCGTAACGCAGATGTTTTTTGACAATAAAAAGTTTTTCAATTTTGTAGAAAAATGTCGTGCTAAAGGAATAGAGGTTCCGATTATTCCGGGGATTAAACCTTTTTCGACCAAATCACAGCTACATATTTTGCCGAAGATGTTTCATATTGATATTCCGGAGGCATTGGCGGACGCGGTGGAGAAATGCAAAGATGATAAAGCGGTGAAGCAAGTAGGTATTGAATGGGCTATTCAGCAATCGAAAGAATTGAAAGCCGCCAAAGTTCCTTGTCTGCATTATTACACGATGAGCCGCTCGGAAGCAACTATTGAAATTGCACGAGCCATTTTTTAAAACCCTTTTAGTATGATTGATTTTATTTTAAAGCTGATACTCAATGCACTGGCTGTCATCATTACGGCCTATCTACTACCGGGGGTTCATCTCACCGACTTTTGGTATGCGGTGATTCTAGCAGCCTTGCTGGCTCTGTTGAATGTGTCGGTCAAACCGGTACTTATTTTTCTGACTATTCCGGCCACTATCATTTCGCTGGGGCTGTTTCTGTTGGTCATCAACGCCTTTATCATCATTATCGCTTCTTGGATTTTGGAACCGAATTTCAAGGTAGATGGATTTTGGTGGGCATTGCTGTTCAGCATACTGCTTTCGGTTATCGGCAGCTTGTTTGAGCGTTTGACAATTAAAGCGAAGCATCGCGAAGATTCTGTTAAGGTATTCGATAAGGACGGTAACCGGATTGCGTAAACCCCGAGTGTAGCGAAAAGTAAGCGACGCTTTCCACATACTATCATTCATTAAAAATTCTCACAACCCTTTTCTTCTAAATTCGCTCTCATTATTAATTCAATCTGTCTGATGAGATTAAAATTTGTCATTGTTTTTTGTTGCTCTTGGTTTGCCCTGTTTATAAATGCCCAAAATCCTTCTGAACCCTGCGGAACGGATCAATACCGACATGAATTATTTAAACAGGATCCTTCCGCCTTGGAAAAGTGGATGCAGATGGAAAAAAATATAGAGGAATATCAGAGTCGTCCGGCAGAACACAATGCAGAACGAAGCTTGATTGTGACTATACCAGTAGTGTTCCACGTCATTCACAGTGGCCAACCTTTAGGTACGGGTGTAAATATTTTGGACGCACAATTGCTTTCACAATTAGAAGTATTGAATACCTGCTTTCGGAAAAGAAATTCGGATGCCGCATTGATTCCAAGTTGGTTCAAGAATAGAGCCGCCGATATGGATATTGAATTTTGCCTTGCTCGATTTGATCCTGCAGGAAATCCTACCTCTGGAATTACCCGACACGACTTTACCAATATCAGCAACCAAAATTATTTTGATAATGTGATCAAACCTGCTACCATTTGGGATGCGGATAAATATCTGAACATCTGGACAACAGAACTCTTGCCTCCGCTGTTGGGCTATTCCACCTTTCCCTGCTTGTTTCCAAAGAATCAGGATGGTGTAGTACTTGATTATCGCATGGTAGGCAAAACACCGGTTAATCCTTTTCCGGGCAATAAAAATTTGGGTAAAACGGGAGTACATGAGGTGGGTCACTGGTTGGGTTTGTTTCACAACTTTCAAGATAGTTGTGCCGGAGGGACACCTCAAACTTGTAGCCTAGACGGTGACCGCGTATGCGATACGCCGCCAGAAAAAGAGGCAACCTATGGCAAACCAAATTTGCTTCAAAACACTTGTACAGAAACACCGGTGGATGATTATGATATGTGGATGAACTATATGGACTACCCGGATGATGATCAGGTTTGGATGTTCACCTACGGGCAAAAAGAACGAATCAAGGCGGTGCTCAATAATTGTCGTCTTTCTATTCAATCTGCTTTAGGCTGTACCGATCAGACTATTAATTTTCCTTATAGTGGTCAGGTAGTAGATATGCAAACATCTTCAGGAGTTTCGAACGCAAAAATATTGTTTGATGGGCCGCTGAAATTTGAGGCAACGGCAGATGCAGGTGGTGTTTTTTCTATCCCCAATCTGGTAGAAGGATATTATGATGTGTATGCCGGAAGTTGGGGCTATCGGACCAAACTGGATACGATTCACGCCTATTTCGACTCGGGTACCGGTTTCCGCACGATTCGACTTCAGGGAAATCATTATTACGATGACTTTCTTTTCGATTTCGGCTGGACCAAATCTAACACGGCCTCTTCCGGATTCTGGGTGCGTGAGAATCCAATCGGGACTTACTTTGGTGGTAGCTTGGCTAATCCCTCTTCAGACCTGCCCGATGATTTCGGTTTAAAATGCTACGTAACCGGTAACGGTGCGGCGAACCCATTAGCCGACGGAGTAAACAATGGTTCTGTGTCCTTGATTACCCCTTCGTTTGATGTTACAGGCTTTGCAGATCCATATATTCATTATTCACGCTGGTATTTTAACGGAGGCATGGTGCCTTCCGGCGATAATATGTTGGTTCGATTGACAGATGGTCTAAATACTGTAACGATTGAAACCATAGATACTTCAAATCAGCCAACCAATATTTGGACTGAAAAGGTCTTTCGAATAGCTGATTTTTTAACACCGGGTAATAATATGCGAGTGAACTTTGTTGTAAATGATGTTCCCGGTAGTAGTCAGAATATTGTAGAAGGTGGCCTCGACCGGTTTCAAATTACAGAAGGCCCGGTTGGAGTAAAAAATATTGATGGAGGAGAGACCAAGATGAATGTTCGGCTATATCCAAATCCTTCGACCGGAAGGACGATATTAGAATTTGGTTTAAATAAACCGGAACCGGTTACCGTAAAAGTTTACAATTTGATAGGAGAAGAAATATTGCGTCAGGAAAGTATGGATTCTAAAGTTGGAAGATTTTCATTAGACTTTTCCGGCTATGCTTCGGGTTTATACTTTGTTTCCGTTAGCACCACACATTCAGAAAAAATCTTAAAATTTTCTCTACAACGATAAACTTAAGGTGTTAGGATGTATCCAACTCCTGCAAGGCGGCGTTATATAATCGCGCTTTAAAAATTTTAAAATGAAGAAACTGCTTTTGTTTTTTATTGTCGCCTCCGGGTTTTACTCGTGCAAGACCTTGGTTCCCTTCACCGACTCCATGAAGCAACGTTACAACTGGACTGATGAGCAGATCCGCAGCATACAGTTTTATGTTTCTCATGATATTATATTACAAAGACGGCTATCAAATTCCTCAACTGAAATAGTGCAGGGAAAGATCAAAATGAAGCAAGGGAAAAGGGTGGATGAAATATTGATTCGTTCAGGAACACCAGGTGTATTGACTGAAATACCTCGTGAAAACAAAATGATGGTGAGCTTTGAAATGGGCGACGATCACTCGCTCAGTTTCGGCATCAATCCAAATATGGGTGATAAGTTTGTTCTGTTGGCATCTGAATGGAATAATGGCAGCGGCAAAGTACACTATTCAGGTCTGGAATATAATACCGACCCCGATAGCCGTTATGCTCACCTGTTGGTGAACCTGCGCAAAATTGATAAAATGCAGGTGCGGCAACGAATAGCCGGGGGGAGGAAGATTAAATAGTTTTTGTGTTAGTCTTTAATGCAATCATGTTCATTAGCTCCATCGGTTACTTCAACTTGATATCCATCTTCACCGGTTGATGATCTGAGTAGGCAAACTGCATATCGCTGGTTTTCACTTGCAGCACTTCGATATTTGGAGAAACAAAATAATAGTCAATTACCGTCGTGAAAGTTGTTGTTGGGTCATAGGGAAAATTGTTTTTCCGGTTGGAAGGAATAGCAGGGTCATAAACATAAGACCATCCGGGTATGTAGATAGAGTCATTGTTCATGAGATAAAGTTCATCTTCCTCTTTCTGCTTTTCCCATTGATGTACATTAAAGCCCGGAGGAGCGATGTTCCAGTCGCCACCGACTATCACATAGTTTCCTTTGGCATACTCGTCTTCCATTATTTTCTTAGTCAGCGCTCTTTGCTCTACCTTCACTGTCCCTCCTTTATCATAAGCCTCGAAATGTGTATTTATGACTACGAGATTCTTTCCATTCTTAACCGGAAAGCGCTGCAACAATAGGCATCGGTCTAAGTAAAAGTAGCGGCGGGGAAAGTCTGAGATGCCGGGTAGGGATATGCGCTGTGATTCTGAAGGCAGGTAACGACTGAGAGACTGCAAGCCGCCAAACACTTCACCGATAGGATTAGTGAATGGAAAGGGCAAAAACTTAACATCAAAATTTGGTGCAAAGGCCGAAACATGTTCGGGCAATTGTTTTTGAATTTCTTTCACCTGATCTGTTTTCCAACTTCTTTTACTCTTCCGGTCGGTCTCCTGCAAAAGGATAAAATCTGTTTTGCGGTTCTCGACGAGATATTTTTTTATGCCTTCTAGGTCCTTGGTTACTTGTGCCTTAGGGGCGGTCACCATTTTACCTCCATCATAAAAGAAATCAGTTTCAGCACCCAGACCGGCATAGCCGATATTCCAAATCAAAAGGCTAAGCACAGAATCTTCAATCACCACCGGTTGATGAAAGGAAGGATTCTCCATGTTAACCGCGATATCTTCCACCGGTTTGGGCCGGAATTTGGTGAGCACGCCAAATAATATCATGCCTCCAACGTAAACGACCGCTGCCAAAACCAAGATTCCGAAAACGAGTAGTATCTGTTTCATATATTCCGCTTTGAACTGAACACAATATAATTCCTACTTTTGATAACAAGCAAACAAATCGAAAATTATGAATCACTTTGAATGGAGTTGGACACAAGAAGGCGTGAAGTTCTATGCTCAGGGATGGAGCCCGCCGCAGACCAAAGGAGTGGTTTGCCTGATACACGGATTTAATGAGCACAGCGGAAGATATCGGCATGTGGCGGAGCGATTATGCCAAGCGGGATATGCGATGCTGAGCTTTGATGAATTCGGTCATGGCAGAACAGAGGGCAAACGCGGATATGCGCCCTCCTATGATGCAATGCTTGATTCAGTAAAGATAATTTTAGACGAAGCCAATACCCGCTTTCCAAACACGCCCATATTTTTGTATGGGCACAGCATGGGCGGTGCGATTGTGGTGAACTTTATTTTAAAACGATCGTCAGCGATAAAAGGTGCCATTGCCACCGCGCCTTTATTCAAGCTGGCTTTTGAGCCACCCGCTTTCAAGGTGTTCTTAGCATGGATGATGAAAAGCATTTACCCAAAATTTTCGGAGAAGGCTAACTTAGATGCAGATGCTATTTCGCGAGATAAAGAAGAAGTTCGGAAGTATATTGCCGACCCCTATAATCACGGCCGGATTACCGCAGGGCTTTTCTTTGGTATGCACAAAGCGGGTAAATGGGCTTTGGCTCATGCCGGCGAATTAAAAACTCCTTTGTTGATCATGCACGGCACTGCCGACCGGTTGACCTCGTATGAAGCCTCTAAAGAATTTTCGGAAAAGGCTTCAGACCAATTCCTCACCTTCAAAAGTTGGGAAGGCTATTATCATGAGCTTCACAACGAGCCAGAGCCGGACCGCACCGAGGTAGTGAATTATATTATCAAATGGCTCGAGGCATATTGAGCCAATGAAGAAACCGCTCTATTTAGTTTTGTTGCTGTTGTTTTTGTCTGTGGGATTTTTCGTTCTGCGCCATCCTATCCTGCGCTCCTTTGTCACCTTCTTGATTCATGAGGATTCCTTGCAGCACGCCGACGTCATGATTGTTCTTTCGGGAGGGGGATTCGACCGTGGGAACGAAGCGGCGAAAGTATATGAGCAGGGTTTTGCACCTAGAATTATCTGCACGGGTGGCAATCCGGTAATTGAAATGAAAGTATTTGGAATTGATACCTTGGAAAGTGATATGACCGCCGCCAACCTTCGGCATCATCATATTCCCGATTCGGTCATCATTGAATTGCGCGAAGGAACCAGCACGAAAGAAGAAGCAGCGGTTATTCTGAATTATTGCCAATCAAACGCTATTAAACGAGTGATTCTAATTACTTCTTTACTCCATACAGGCCGAGCAAGGAATACTTTTTATAAACAATTACACCCACACAATATTGAGGTCATGATGCACGGTGCTCCCAGTTCTCGTTTTGACGAAATGTATTGGTGGCAAAGTGAAGACGGATTGATTGCCGTGAACAATGAGTGGATTAAACAGTTGTATTACTGGATCAAAATCCGAAGTTGAAAATAGCTGTAGTTCCTAAGCTAGTTGACCGACTAATCTTTCACTAATTTTCTTTGGATTTGTGTATCGCCCGAAATAATGCGCAACACATAAATTCCCGAATTTAGCATAGAGCCATCCAGTTCCATACGATTCATTCCTTCGTTAACAAAGGATTCAACCGGCTGCATTACTTCTCGGCCATTCAGATCATAAACAGCTACACTGACTTTTCCCGCTTTTAGTAAAGAGAGATTTAATATCGTATAGCCATTTGTTGGATTAGGGAAAAGAGTGGCCTCTTCAATCGACGCTGTTTCATTCAGACCGGTCACCATCACATTACCGATATTGATGTCATCTAAATAGAAGTTGTTGGTTTGGATCGAACTGAACAGTTGGAAACGGAAACGCACATTCGGCTGCCTCAGATTGAGATTTGATGGAATAGAGATATTCACCTTTTTCCAAGAACCCGCTTCTTGCAAAGGCTTCCAAGAGCCTACCCAACTGCCCATGACCAACCGGGTGCCTCCGATTTTGTAAATATTTTTCCAATTCACACCACAATCGCTTGAGGCAGAAACTACTAATGAATCTTCCCAAGAAGGAGGAAACCCGTTCCAACTTGCTAGGGAGTAAAAAAATGAAAGCGTCATTTGATCAGGAGCCAAAGAAGACATATCTATTCCGGGCGAAACAATTTCATCTATATCACGGTTTGCACGAGTGAAATAATTATTGACAAAGGCACTTCCCGTACCGGTATGTGAGACTTCGTTGGTTTGTTGAAACCGGGTATTGTTCTGGTCATAGTTTACGGATGCCCAGTCAACATCAAAAATGCTTGAGTATTCAAATCCTTCATAGTAAGGCGCATAGTATAACCCATTACTGTATCCGGTGAACACGGCAAACGAGTCTACTTTTGTACTGGACTTATCGGGGTTATCAAGATTACGTACGGTCAAACTGACCCGATGCCAACCATAATCAAGAAATTGAACTACCGGGTTTTTAAGCGTGGAACTGGAGGGACTTGCATTGTCAAACTCCCAGTAATATTCGTCTATCTGAGCATTATCCGAAGCATCATAAAAATATACAGATTGATTTGAACAGGCATACCGCTTGGACAAAGCAAAATCTGCCACCGGCACACCGACCAATGGCACGGTGTTCAGCACGCCTGTCGCAATCAGATTTTCGCCAGAATATAAATTAGATCGCTGAGAAACTGTAGAACTCAAAGCGGCTAGCATCCTGTCTTTTTGACCTTCTGTAAACATGTTTGAGCAATAGGAATAATCCATATAGTTCTGATAATTTTCAATCACTCCGGGGTTACATTCCTGCGCATTTTGAGGATAGGGACAAAAATCCCATCCTTTAGTTAAAGGAGTATCATCTACCTCATCATCTCCACAAGACATACGTGGGCTATTGGTATCTCCCCAAGTGTGTTTTAGATTCAGGTAATGCCCGATTTCATGCGTCAAAGCACGTGACCGAACCGGAGTGGAGGTGCCTATGCTGCCCACGTAATTGTGAAGAATCATAATGCCATCCATGCTTGGTGTATTATAAATACTCGAAACTCCTCCCGGATAGTAGGCATAGCCTGCTGCACCTTCCCTCATGGTTTTTGCGGTCCAGACATTCAGATATTTTTCTCGTGGCCATGAACTTAGTTTGGAATAATCATCGCCCACAAATGTTTGTACCGTGTTAATACGGTCTATACCGTTGGTAATATTTCCCTTTGGATCTATATTGGCCAATCGAAATTCTATGCCGATATTTCCAATGTATTGTTGCATGGAGGGAATGACCAGTGAAGTATCTGCATTGCGTTTATTGTAGTCTGTATTCAGAATACGCAATTGATCCATTATCTGCTCATTTGAAATATTTTCTGCTCCTCCCTGATGGAGAATATGAAAAACTACTGGAATGATAATAGGCTCAGAACGTTGTGCCTGACTGCTCTTATTGTTCTGGATGTATTGCTTAGTAAAGTCTTCGAGTTTCGCTTCTTCCGCAAGAATTTCAGGATGCAAAGCAATGCGCTGCCTCCTCATTTCATCAGTGCCACACCGAAAGGTTTCGCTTTGAGAGAAGGATTGAAAATGAAGCAGAAGAATAAGGGCAGAAAACAAGAAAGTAGTAAAACGAGTTCTTTTCATATAGCGTAACTAATAATCAACAAACAACTATTTTTTATAAGGTTTTTAAAATCTTGATTAGGCAAATAAAAAAACTCTCATTAAACCATTCTAACTACAAGATATATTTTGTGGATAAATGTTCAAAAAATGACACTGAGATGACAAACGAACAAGGCCCACTCATTTGAGGCTATTTATAGAAGAAGGCTGCTTTCATAATCCATACCTAAAAAACAGGCCTCTGATAATCTTCTGGCTTGTCAGCCGCTGCGTTTATTTAGAACCATTTTCTTTTCATGAAAATAATTACTCCAAAAGATGAAAAACCTAATGATATCAATAGAACTATCCAAAAGCCAGATTTGTTATTCTCCAGTGCATTGGGCACATTCATTCCATATAAACTTGCAATTAAAGTCGGTATCATTAAAATTAAAGAAATGGATGTAAGTTGCTTCATAATAACATTAAGGTTATTAGATATTACCGAAGCATAAGCATCCATCATACCACTTAGAATATTGCTATAGACATTAGTCGTTTCAAGTGCTTGCCTTAATTCAATTTCAACATCTTCCACCAATTCATAGTCAAAGGTATCTTTAAGATGCTTCGTGTTTTTTAGTCTATGGACCAAAATGTCGTTGCCTTTTAAAGAAGTCGTAAAAAAGACTAAACACTTTTCTAGTTGCAATAAGGTTTGCAAGTCTTCATTTCTAATTGATTTCTCCAGTTGATTTTCAGCGGACTTGATATTTTGGTTTATCTGTTTTAAATATTTTTGAAACCAGACGCTTGATGATAATAGCAATCTGAAAACTAAATAGTAACTGTCTTTAATTTTTATCCTTTTCCTTTTTGTATAAGTAATGAAATCCGGAATTACTTCGGAATTATGAAAACAGATGGAAACAAAAATATCGCCTTTGAATATCAACCCAAGAGGGATGGTGGAAAAGGGCGATTTTAAATCAGCACTTTTATAAGGAAGTCTTAAAATTATCAAAGTCCATCCATCTTCTATCTCGATGCGGGGTCTTTCATCCACATCTTCTATATCATTATAGAACGCTTCGGGAATTTGAATTTCTTGAAGCAAATATGCTTTGTCTTCTTGGGTCGGCTGTTCAATATTTATCCAACATTTTGCTTCCCATTTTTCAATTGAAACTAAGCCAATTCCGTCTTTTAAAAAGGTCTTCATACCGTCTCCCCCGCCTGTTAAAGAATAGAGGCGAGGTGTTTAATCCCTATTCAAGTTGAACAATCAAAACAATAATCGTCCATAGCCTTGGATAATTAATTTCTGTGTTGCAAAAATATTGTTTTTTAAAATGCCGGTCACCATTTTTATAATGGCTGTCAAGAGAACAGGAACTAATTGTCAAGGAGATTCTAGTGGATGTTGACTGTAGCTCTTAACTAAATGGCTTTAAACATGACGATTACAGAGAAAAATATGGATTCGCAGATTTAGTGGCAAAGCCTGTTTTGAGCTAACAGGTGCCGAATAGCAGCTAACTGGTACCTGTCTTTAGCTGATTGGTACCGAATAGCAGCTAACAGGGACCGAATAGCTACGATCAGGCATCTGTCTTTGGCTAACAGGTGCCGAATAGCCACTAACTGGGACCTATCTTTGGCTAACAGGCACCGAGTAGCTACTAACAGGGACCTGTCTTTAGCTAACTGGGACCGAGTAGCTACGAACAGGGACCTGTCTCTTACTAACAGGGACCGAATAGCTGGAGATGGGTACCGAATAGATATAAGTCGGTCAAAAGCGGAAAGGGAAGAGGACAATTTGGCAGAATAACTACAGCCATTCATCCGAGATACATACATCATTGTAAATAGCTCATAACTCCTGCAAGCAGATAGGCTATGGCTACCATACAATAATAGGTTAGCATACAATATTCTCGTTAGGTTAGACGTATCATATATATGGAGGCTAGCATGGAACCGGCTTCTTGTCTTTATATATAGTAGGTAGGGGTGATGCAAATTATGTATGTATATCTATCGCTGAAAGCAATTGTAAAAGGGCTATATTTACCACTATATAACCGTAATAGAACATTTTAGACAAGCATAAATTTATTTACTTAAAATAACACAAGATGAAGGACGAAAAGAAAAAACTCACATCGGTTTCAGGGAGACCAATAGCCGAAAATCAAAATGTAAAGACAGCAGGGAAAAAGGGCCCCATGCTGTTAGAAGACTTTTGGTTTCTTGAAAAACTGGCTCATTTTGATAGAGAAGTAATTCCCGAAAGAAGAATGCATGCTAAAGGTTCTGGTGCTTTTGGAACTTTTACGGTTACTCATGACATTACCAAATACACCAAGGCAAAAATATTTTCGACGATTGGCAAAAAAACAGATTTGTTTGTTCGTTTTTCGACCGTTGCCGGGGAGCGTGGTGCAGCAGATGCAGAAAGAGATATTCGAGGATTTGCCATTAAGTTTTATACCGAAGAAGGTAATTGGGATTTAGCCGGGAATAATACACCGGTATTCTTTCTTAAAGACCCTTATAAGTTTCCTGATTTGAACAAAGCGGTGAAACGCGACCCCAAAACAAACCTGCGAAGCGCCAATCACAATTGGGATTTTTGGACCTTGCTGCCCGAAGCACTTCATCAAATTACCATTGTCATGAGTGATAGGGGAATTCCTAAAACCTACAGACACATGCACGGTTTCGGAAGCCATACCTTTAGTTTTATTAATGCTAAAAACGAACGGTATTGGGTGAAGTTTCATTTCAAATCGGTGCAAGGAATTCAAAACCTGACCAATGCTGAAGCAGCGGCAATCGTAGGCAAGGACAGAGAAAGCAATCAAAGAGATTTGTTTACGGCGATTGAAAAAGGTGATTTTCCTAAATGGGAATTGAAAGTCCAAATCATGCCGGAAGCAGAGGCTAAAACCTACCGTTTTGATCCGTTTGATTTGACCAAAGTATGGCCACATGGCGATTATCCCTTGATAGATGTGGGGGTTATGGAGCTCAATAAAAATCCGGAAAATTATTTTGCTGATGTGGAGCAAGCTGCTTTTAATCCGGCTAATGTGGTTCCCGGCATCGGGTTCTCTCCAGATAAAATGTTACAAGGACGATTGTTCTCCTACGGCGACGCACAACGTTATAGATTGGGAGTCAATCATTATCAAATCCCGGTAAATAAGCCCAAGTGTCCATTTCATAATTTCCATCGCGATGGGGCCATGCGTATAGATGGCAATGAAGGCTCCACGCTGCATTATGAACCTAACAGCTACGGACAATGGCAGGAACAAAAGGAATTCGTAGAGCCTTCTTTAGAATTAGAAGGTGCTGCATTTCATTATGACCACCGGGAAGATGAAGACTATTACACACAACCGGGTAATCTTTTTAGAATCTTGACGGCAGAACAAAAACAAGTGTTGTTTGACAATACGGCTGCTGAGGTTGGCGGTGCCGAAAAATTCATTCAAGAAAGGCATATTTCTAATTGCTATAAAGCAGACCCTGCTTACGGGAAAGGTGTTGCTATGGCTTTGGGAATCAATATCAGTGACTTGAAGTTGTAAAGAATAAAGCGCTCTATAATCGAGTAGCCTCTTTCAGCCAGATGTCTCTGAAGGCGAGAGAAGTTCATCGTGCTGCTCATGCAGGTTAGGCGTATTAAAAAAACCAGCAAGACAATTACTTCTTGTCTTTCAATGAAAGAGACAGAAGGAGCCATTATGTACCTATAGCAAAAAGCAATTTTCTTGTTCTTAGAGGACATGGACCGGAGTTGTTGTCCGGAGGAGTAAATTAGCTAACCGTTCCAAAAAGAAGCTATGAATAAGCCCTTGTATCAATTTTTTGCAGAAGATCATCACCGGATTGATCAGTTGTTGTATAAGATGACTGAGCAACCAAACGAAATTGAAATGAATTATTACCATCAATTTCGAAACCGGTTATTGCGGCATATTAAAATGGAAGAGAAAATCCTTTTTCCGGCAGCAAAAAGGGCAGATCAAACATTGATGCAGGAACTCATTCCAAGGTATCGGCTTGAGCATGGAGCACTGACTGCGTTAATGGTGCCCCCACCTACTACATCTATAATTGGAGTGGTTAGGTATCTTTTAGAAAGACACAATCTGGCTGAAGAGGAGCCGGGCGGATTGTATGAAATTTGTGAGGCATTGACGCACGATCAAACGCAGGAGCTTTTAGATCAACTTATAGTTACGGAAGAAGTTCCCTTGCATCCTCCAAATCCGGCACCCATCGCAATAGAAGCTGCCAGGCGAGCTTTAGCGAGAGCAGGCTATGATTTTGATGAAATCGTCCAGCTCTCTAACGAGTAGTCAAGGATAAAAAATCAAAAAGGAGCATAAAAAAAGGGAACCATGTTGGTTCCCTTTATGAAGATTATTTTTTTGTTTTGATGACTCTCACTTTCCATTTTTCAGGACCTTTTTCAATATATTCCCACTTAAAAGGTTCTTTACTTTCTGCTTCCATTTGATAATAAAGAGGCAAAGGATCATGGTCGTTGATAAATTCAAAAGCTTCCCCCGATTTTATATCGGCAAAGGCTTTATAAAACATTTCATGCCGCTCTGTGGGTGGAAAAGGGCGTAAGTCAAATTCGTTAACCACTGAAAAGCCATCATCTCCTAAACCGCTTTTTACCTTTTTAGTTATGTGAATAACGTATTCATTGGGCTCTTGCTTTTTATATATCCAAGCATGTTGTCCCTCAAATTTATTTACAAAAATTGCATGAATTTCTTTTGGGTCTTCTGCAGCGATAATTTCCATGGTATCACCTTGCTCCATCATACCGTACCGGTGGAATACAATTTGTTTCCACTCATTTTCCTCTGCTTTCCTAAGGTCAAGCAAAGTGGATATATCCGTAAACTCTCTTCCCTGTGAGGCCTCTGTACGAGTAACTTTCACCTTCCACTCTCTGCCTCCACGATTGAGATATTCCCAACCAACCACATCTCCATAAATCGAACGAAACTCATAATAGAGAGGGATAGGATCGTGATCATTGATAAAAACAAAACTTTCATCAACGGGTAATTCCTTGAAGAGCTGTATCAATTTCTTATGTCTTTCAATAGGGATAAGCACGCGCATATCCAACTCTTCTTTCTGTATTTGATTATCCATGGTAATTTAATTTTAGGCCTAATGGTTTATTTGTTTGGTTTGGTTATGAGCGGCAATATTACTGATTAAAACATAAGGAGGTCTGGTGCCAAATTAAATTACCTGCATTTACTACCTATTGAATTATTAAGGTTACTAAAGGTCGTTAGGCACTTATATGAAGTCCAATTTTCTCAAATTAAATTTGGTGGTGGATGTCTTGCCTTTGAGTAGCTGCAAAACTTTATGAAGGAGCGACTGACAAACAGAATATAATGCTTCGAGCCCCTAATTTTCTTTTGTGGTAGGGAGCCGCGACGAATATTTAATCAATCAATTCACATTGACAAATATTTTTCGACGCTGTATTGTTTAACATCATTTATCCCATGACTGATCTCCTTTCTTCAAAATGATATTACCTTTGACCTTCACGGTCGATCAGTTACCACCCAATTTTCTTTTTTGAGTAACACGATGGAAACTTCACAACCATTTATACCCGTTGACAGCATTCCTTATACTGACAGATCAGTAGTAAGTGAAATCATCCTGAAAAAGCCAACAGGCAGCGTTGCTTTATTCGTTTTCGGGGTCGGGGAAGGATTGGCAGAACATACTACATCCCACGAAGTACTTTTTTCTAAAGAATTTTCAGTCATTAATTCAGCTAAGTAATAGAGATTGTAAAACCATAAATCCAATAAAAATGAAAAAGATATTAATTGCCTTAGACTATAATCCAAGTGCACAGAAAGTTGCAGAGACCGGCTATCAATTAGCAAAGTCCATGGACGCCAAAGTGATTTTATTGCACGTAACCTCGGACTTCAAGTATTATTCATCCTTGAACTATTCGCCCATTATGGGGTTTGATAGTTTCAGCAATATGATTGAAACAGAAGGTAGTGATGAGCTAAAAAGAATGGCGCAAAACTATTTAGACAGTTCAAAAAAGCACTTGAATGATGAAACGATTCAAACAACTCTAAGAAGTGGTGATTTTGCCAAAGCGATATTGGATACTGCAGCGGAATTGAAGGCGGATGTGATTGTTATGGGCACACACAGTAGGAGAGGGGTAGAGAAGATTTTATTGGGAAGTGTAGCGGAGCAAGTTTTAAATCACAGTTCAATACCGCTATTTATTATCCCTACCCGGTCTAAAGAAGAAAAATAAAGAAGGCAGGTTGAGTGGAGTGGAATTTGAGATGGAATAATTATAGGAAGATACTTTTAGAGAGAAGCAAAAAATTATAAAATCATGTCCAAAGACCCCTATCAGATAAAAAGATCTCTGACTACCCAAAATGGCGATTTTCATTATTACAGTCTTCCCGAATTAGAAAAGCAGGGTTTTGCAATTCAGAAGTTGCCTTTTTCTATTCGTATATTGTTAGAGAATACTTTGCGCAACTACGATGGCTTTTCAGTCACCAAAGAAAACATTGAAACCTTGTTGCATTGGGATCCGAAAGGTTCTGATAAGGATATTCCGTTTAAGCCTGCTCGTGTGTTGATGCAGGATTTTACGGGGGTTCCTGCGGTGGTGGACATTGCCGCACTCCGTGCAGAAGTGGCGAGAAAAGGTAAAGACCCCAATACTATTAATCCGCTTATCCCGGTTGATTTAGTGATAGACCACTCGGTGCAGGTAGATTATTTCGGAACAGAATATTCCTACAAGCGAAATATGGATGAAGAATACCATCGCAATAAGGAGCGCTATCAGTTTCTGAAATGGGCACAAAATTCTTTCGATAATTTTACGGTAGTACCTCCCGGAATGGGTATTTGTCATCAGGTAAATCTGGAATACCTATCGAAAGGGGTTATAGAAAGAAACGGAGAAGTTTTTCCCGACAGTTTGGTTGGAACTGACAGCCACACTCCTATGGTTAACGGTATTGGTGTGATGGCTTGGGGCGTTGGCGGCATCGAAGCCGAAGCGGCCATTTTGGGACAACCGCTCTATTTCATAATGCCCGAAGTAATAGGATTAAAACTTACCGGCAAACTTCCGGTGGGTTCTACGGCCACCGACTTAGTATTAACAATTGCCGATTTACTTAGAAAGCGCGGTGTGGTAGGAAAGTTTGTCGAGGTGTTTGGATCTGGCTTGAACCATCTTTCAGTTCCCGACCGGGCAACCATCGGAAACATGTCGCCTGAGTTTGGATGTACCATTACTTACTTTCCGATAGACGATAAGACTTTAGAGTATATGCGGAAAAGTAATCGCTCTGAAGAACAAATTGCTTTAGTCGAAACCTATTGCAAAACAAACATGTTGTGGCGGGAGCATGAAGACAGAATTACCTATACCGATGTGCTAGAATTGGATATTTCTACCGTTGTACCCACGGTGGCAGGCCCCAAGCGGCCACAGGATAAAATTCTGTTGAAAGATTTTAAAAACAAATTCATTGATCTGTTGGATAAATCATTCGGCAGAACTTATCGGGCAAAAGATGTGCGAGAGATTCAAAAGTCTATTACACGATTTGAAGGCGAAGGAGGCAATCAGGCTCAGTATGGACATAGCGATAAAGCACTATTGCAAGATGTAAAACTGGATAAATCCAACAGTTTAAAATCTGTTTGGATTACGCGAGGGCAACAACAATTTTTGCTTTCAGACGGAGATGTGGCGATCGCAGCTATTACTTCCTGTACTAATACCTCCAATCCGTTTGTGATGGTTGGA
This sequence comes from Bacteroidota bacterium, assembly GCA_016722375.1. Lineage (NCBI taxonomy): Bacteria > Pseudomonadati > Bacteroidota > Bacteroidota bacterium. The sequence continues at coordinate 216,464 of JADKJG010000005.1, forward strand.
GCCGGATTGGTAGCCCGGAAAGCCAGAGAGCACGGCATAAACATAAAACCTTGGGTGAAAACTTCCCTCGCTCCGGGTTCTAAAGTAGTAACTGACTATTTAGAGAAAGCAGATTTGATGAAGGACTTGGAGGCACTGCAATTTCATTTGGTGGGTTATGGCTGTACTTCATGTATCGGAAATTCCGGTCCTTTACTTCCGGATATTGCAATGGCAGTTGATGAGTATAATTTAGTAGTTACTTCCGTTCTTTCGGGAAATAGAAACTTTGAAGCTCGGATTCATCCTCAGGTGAAAATGAATTTCTTGATGTCCCCTATGTTGGTGGTCGCTTATGCTATAGCCGGTAGGGTGGATATAGATTTGATTCACGAGCCGATAAGCCATGATTCTAACCAAGAGCCGGTTTATCTAAAAGATATATGGCCTTCGGATGATGAAATCAATGAAATATTAAATCGTGTTTTATCGCCGGAGGATTTCGCAAAAAATTACGGAGAAATATTTGAAGGAAACGAAATCTGGAGAAACTTAGAGGTTCCCACCGGCAAGTTGTATGAATGGGATTCGGATTCTACCTACATCAAAGAAATCCCATTCTTCCATGGTATTTCTGAAAGCGTTGGGCCTTTGGAGGATATTAAAAATGCCCGGGCGCTATTGGTGTTGGGAGACAGCGTGACCACCGACCATATCTCACCTGCCGGCGCATTTAGTGAGCACTCCTCGTCCGGCGAGTATTTATTAAAACGCGGAGTTAAAAAAGAGAATTTTAATTCCTATGGATCGCGCAGGGGAAATGACGAAGTGATGGTGCGTGGAACTTTTGCCAATGTGCGCATCAAAAATAAACTGGCAGAAAAGGAAGGCGGTTATACTAATCATTTGCCTTCGGGAAAAGAGATGACCGTTTACGATGCTTCCTTAAAATACAAGGAAGACAAGACTCCTTTATTGGTTTTGGCAGGAAAGGAATATGGTAGTGGCTCCTCCCGCGATTGGGCGGCAAAGGGTACCTTCCTGTTGGGGGTTAAATGTGTATTGGCCGAAAGTTACGAGCGTATTCACCGAAGTAACTTAGTAGGCCTGGGTGTGTTGCCGCTTCAATATAAAGAGGGAGATACTGCCGAAAGTTTAGGACTTACAGGTAAAGAAGTTTTTACAATGACCGGCATAGCTCAAAATATCAAACCTTTAAAGGAAATTCAGGTCATTGCTAAAGATGAATCGGGAAAGGAAATAAAATTCAATGTGCTTGCCAGACTCGACTCATTGATAGAAATTGAATATTACCGCAATGGAGGAATTTTACAATACGTACTGCGGCAATTTCTAGATAAATAAGGAGCAGGAAAGTAGTGACTGAAAATAATTTCTATCTATTAGTTAAACACTTAAAAACCAACTATTATGTCAATATCAAACGCACAAGCACAATGGACCGGAAAGATCAAAGATGGACGTGGTACTATGAAATTCACAGGTTACGAAGGCGCTTACACCTTCTCCTCTCGATTTGAAGGAGGTAAAGGCACTAATCCTGAAGAGTTAGTTGGTGCTGCCCATGCCGGATGCTTTTCCATGTACCTGTCACTGTTACTCACCGAGGAAGGGCTGAGCCCAGAAAGCATTGATACTAATGCTCAAGTGACGATTGCTAAGGATGACTCCGGTCCTCACATTACTGAAATAAAACTGAATTGTAAGGTAAAGTGTGAGGGGCTGGACGAGGGAAAGTTGAAGAAACTGGCAGCAATTACCAAAGAAAAATGTCCAGTTTCAAGGTTGTACGCAGGAGGAACCGCCAAAATTTCGGCTGATGCTCAGTTAAGCTAAGTAAACCTAGCTTATTGTTCAATACGAAACAAGAAATAAGATGAAATCGCAAGCTATTACCCAACTCGTTTACTGAGAGAAAGTGAACATTATCAGAACGGAGGGGTTTTGCGATACATACTGTAGGAATCTTTAGAAAGATGGAATGAATACCTTTTGAAAGAGTAGGATTTTTTAAATGAGTCGTGATTTATACATACTGTCGGTTTTTGTCCATGTGATCTCTGCCTGTGCATGGTTAGGTGGTATGTTGTTTTTAATACTGGCTTTTATACCGGGGGTTAAAAACCATCCAGATAAAGTAGACTTAATTTTCGCTGTATCACTTAAATACAGAACAGTTGGTGTCGTGGCGCTCATTCTTTTATTCATTACCGGATTTGTTCAGCTCGAATTCAGAGGAGTGCAGTGGAATGTAGATTATCTTACCACCAATTCTTTTGGCAAAGTGGCATCGCTTAAAATCCTTGTCTTTATTGCTATAGCCTTAATTAGCGTTATACACGATTATTATCTGGGTACTCGCGCTATTGATGCTTGGAAAAATCGACCTGAACATACGGAAACTATTCGATTGCGAACCTTATCCCGATTATTGGGTAGAGTGAGTTTTGCACTTGCCTTATTGGCCGTTTTATTGGGAGTAATTTTGTCAAGAGGATGGTAAAATATTAATCTAAAAAATAAAAAAGCACATCATGGAAAACGAAAGCTTATATCCAAAAACAACAAAAGAACTAGCAGATAAAAAAGCTGCATTAGCCCCTGAAAACTTAGAGGCTTGGAGAAACTTTAGCAAGACTGTATTTAAAGAAGGCGCTCTTCCTGAAAAAACTAAGCAACTCATCGCGGTAGCAGTGGCACACGTTACTCAGTGTCCTTACTGCATTCGAGCGCATACGAAACAGGCGATGCGCAAGGGGGCGAGCAAGGAAGAAATTATGGAAGCAATATGGGTTGCCTCTGAGATGCGCGCAGGTGCGGCCTATGCTCATGCAACCATTGCGATGGATGAGATGGAGAAATAATGAAAATCAAGCAACATAGGAAGATTTGGACCATAGGGCACTCTACCCATGCCCTAGATGAATTTATAGCTATGCTTAAGTCATTTCAGGTGCAAGTGGTGGCAGATATCAGAAGCTTTCCCGGCTCAAGAAAATTTCCTCAATTCAATAAAGAAGCACTGGAAATTTCTTTACCTCAACACAGCCTCCAATATCTGCATTTTAAAAATCTTGGCGGAAGAAGAAAGGTCAACCCTAATTCGAAAAATACCTCTTGGCATCACCCCTCCTTTCGTGGTTATGCAGATTTTATGGAAACGGAGGCCTTTAAAGAAGGAATAAAAGAATTAGAACAGATAGCTTCTGCTCAACGCACTGCCTATATGTGTTCCGAAGCAGTGTGGTGGCGCTGCCATCGTTCTATGGTATCTGATTACTTGAAAGCAAAAGGTTGGGATGTCATGCATATTATGGGTATTGGAAAAGCGGAAGAACACCCATATACACAACCGGCAAGAATCGTAGCCGGCGAGTTGACTTATCAAGTTGAAGAGAAAGAAAATAAAGACTGATGAAACTTTAAAAATCTACGCAATAGAAATTGGTCGAGAAAAAAATAGCAAATGAAATACCCATTTAAAATAGGCGATCATGTGAAATGGAACTCGGAGGCCGGATATGTATCAGGTAAAATCATAGAAGTACATACTGCTGACTTTGATTATAAAGGCTATATCCATCACGCCACTAAAGAGGACCCTCAATACGCCATAAAAAGCGACAAGACCGACCATGTTGCTGTGCATAAAGGGAGAGCACTTACAAAATTAAGCAGATAATTATTTCACTCTAAACACACAATCATGGAAATAAAGAAAAATGCCGCTACAGAATTAAGGCCAGAAGGAGCCCGAATAATAGATGCTCCATTGGTAAGTATATGTATTCCTGAATTTATAAAGCAATTAAAAGCTGAGGTTACATGGCGAACCGGCGATCGTAATGCTATTACGGTATTTAAAACAAACGGATTACGTATTGTATTGATTGCATTGCATGAAGAGGCATTACGACACCAAGGTATTAAGACAGGGAGATATGATTGCATTGCATGAAGGATTGCACCATAGTGTAAAGGCAATAAAAGAGTCTGTGTTTTTATTAACGCTTACTACATCTCTGGAGGCATAAGGTTTGTTTCAGAGTATATTTAGCAATACTCAATATCTATAGCTATGAAAAAACATATTGTAAACGTTCCGGGAACAGAAAATATAAGGCACAACGTAAATCTGTTTAAAGTAAACAAACCAGATGTATACGAATTCAAACCGAGGTATACTCCAGAAATTGCGCGTCAACAAAGAGAAAATAGTGGTAGAAAAGTTTTGACTATCTGCACATGCTAAGATAGTTCATGAGAATTTATAATGAAAAATGAAATGAATTATAGGATAAAATGGGATAATTTTTGTGGACTAGGTATGTTCTATTGCTTCTAATCTCCTAGCTAAATGGATATTTCAAAAGTGGATGTTATGGGTACTATTAGTTGTTTATTCTTAGATATCGGAGGCGTACTGCTTTCAAACGGATGGGGTCACGAATTCAGGCAGCGAGCTGCTAAGCATTTTAATCTGGATGCGGATAAAATGGAAGAATACCACGGTCGTCTGTTTGTTACGTATGAAGAAGGAAGGATTACGCTTGATGAATATCTTGATAGCGTTGTGTTTTATACAAAGCGGGATTTTACCCGCACCGGATTTAAAGACTTCATGTACTCTTTATCTACACCTGATTTAAAAATGATTGCTTTTATAAAGAAGATTAAGTTGCGATATGGACTAAAGATTATCGCAGTTAGCAATGAAGGAAGGGAACTAAATGCTTACCGAATAAGCACTTTCAAATTGAATGAAATATTTGACTTTTTTGTATCCTCCTGTTATGTTCATTTAAGAAAGCCAGATGCTGCGATTGTTCGACTTGCAATTGATTGCGCTCAGGTGCCGATAGAGGAAATTGTTTACATAGATGATGTCCAAAGGTTTGTAGATGTGGCGAAGGACATGGGGATTACCGGTATTCATCATACCGATTATCTATCAACATCGAAAGCGTTAGCAGATATGGGTCTTCCTGTTAAACAGAATGATATAGAATATACGCAACAGGATATAAAAGAAGAAACCTCAGCTCCTGCAGGAAGAAATACCTCTATAGGTATTGCGTCTGATCATGGAGGCTTTGATTTGAAAGTACAACTAGCGGCATTGCTCAAGTCTGCTGGTTATGAAGTAAAAGATTTCGGCGCGTATCAACTCAATACCGGTGATGATTATCCTGACTTTGTTATCCCGATGTCAAAAGCCTTGACTAATGGAGAAGTTACACGAGGCATAGCTATTTGTGGCAGCGGTGTTGGGGCTTGTATTGCTGCCAATAAAATTACCGGTGTTCGTTCAGCTTTGATTACCGACTCTTTCTCAGCTCACCAGGGAGTTGAGGATGACAATATGAATATAATGTGTTTAGGCGGCAACGTTACAGGGCCGGCATTAGCTTGGGAATTAGTGCAGATATTCATTAATGCCAATTTTAAAAATGAAGAACGATTCCTGCGACGCCTTAACAAAGTTGCTATACTGGAAATGAATAAAGATTAAATACTGGAAATGAACCGTCAAATATTAAGAGATACCATTGACCAACTGTTTACAGATGGCAAAGGATTGCTTGCAATGGATGAAAGTATCAGCACCTGTAACAAACGTTTTGCTGCAGCAGGTATTCCTCAAACAATTGAAATGAGGCGCAGTTATCGCGAACTGATTGTGACAACACCAGGCTTACATGAAAGTATTGGGGGTGCTATTTTATGTGATGAAACAATTCGTCAGCAAACCAAAGCTGGAATTTCTCTAATTGATGTTTTGATTAAAGCCGGTATTGTTTCGGGGATTAAGGTTGATATAGGCACCAACCCAATGGCCGGTTTCCCCAATGAAAAACTTACAGAAGGTCTGGATGGCCTGCGTGATCGTTTAGCCGAATATAAAAAGATGGGTGTCCGTTTTGCCAAATGGCGTGCAGTGATTAAGATTGAAAACAACATCCCAACTACAGCATGCATTGAGGCCAATGTGCATGCCTTATCGCGTTATGCAGCACTTTGCCAGGAAGTAAGCATTGTGCCGATTGTCGAACCCGAAGTACTGATGAGTGGGGGCCATACTATGCAGCGTTGTTATGATGTAACACAAAAGGTATTACAAAATCTTTTTTATCAGCTTTATCAGTTCAGAATTGATTTGAAGGGAATGATTTTAAAACCGAACATGGTAATTGTCGGAACAGAAAGTCATGCACAAAACAGCATTGATGAAGTTGCTGAAGCTACCTTTAATTGTTTCCTTGCATCAGTACCTGCTGCTGTGCCTGCTATAGCATTTTTATCTGGTGGCCAATCACCGGAAGAAGCTACTAGACACTTGAATGCCATAAATAAAAAATTTAAGGGTCGGCTACCATGGATAGTTAGCTTTTCGTTCGCAAGAGCCATTCAACAACCAGCGTTAGAAATATGGAGAGGGCAACAGTCCAATGTGGAGGAAGCTCAAAAATTATTATACCGACGTGCCAAATACGATGCTGCTGCGAGAAAAGGTGAATACAATACAGCATTGGGATGATTAGTTGTTTAACAAGTAAAATATATAGAACACGTTAAAATTATTGATATGAAACTTGAAACAGAAACAATTGAACAGCAAGGGATAAACACTGTTCGGATACTTGCGGCGGATGCTGTGCAAAAAGCAAATTCCGGTCATCCCGGGACGCCTATGGGACTTGCCCTGTTGGCCATGTTTTATGGGCTGAAATCATGAACTATAATCCCGAAAATCCAGGATGGGCAAATAGGGATCGCTTTATTTTATCCTGCGGTCATGCCTGTATGTTGCAGTATAGCTTCTTGTATTTAACGGGTTATCCCATCACACTGGATGATATTAAAGAATTTCGGCAATTGCACAGCAAAACAGCGGGACATCCTGAATACGGTTTGTTACCCGGCATTGAAGTAACGACCGGCCCGTTAGGGCAGGGATTCGCTAATGGCGTAGGATTTGCCATTGCACAGAAATATTTGGCGGCCCGATATAATAAACCGGGTTTTGATCTTTTTAATTATAAGGTTTATACTATTTGCAGTGATGGCGATATGATGGAAGGTATAAGTTCCGAAGCTGCTTCTATTGCCGGTCACCTTCAATTAGGCAACATAATTTATTTGTATGACGATAACCATATAAGTATTGAAGGCAATACAGATCTCACGTTCGATGAAGACGTAGCAGAGCGGTTTAAAGCCTATGGATGGCATGTGCAGGTGATTGAAGATGGCAATGATCTAAAGGCTTTATCAGTAGCAATTAAAAACGCACAAAAGGAAACAAGCCGTCCTTCCCTGATAAAGGTTCGTACTCATATTGGTTATGGCAGCCCCAACAAACAAGATACGGCCGCAGCACATGGTTCTGCCTTAGGCGAAGCAGAAGTGAAACTCGTGAAAGAGAATTTTGGGTTTGATCCTGATAAATATTTTGTTGTGCCCGACGAGGTATTAAATTATTACCGTGAAGCAGGGAAGAAAGGAATAGATATAGAAAAAGATTGGAATGATCTCTATAAGAGGTACAAAGAAAAATACACTGAGCTGGCTTATGAATATGAGTTGTTGAGCAACTGTAAATTGCCAGAAGGATGGAAAGAAAAGTTACCTGTATTTAAAGCGGGAGAAGAAATGGCGACGCGTAAAGCTTCTGGCAAAGTGTTAAATGCAATTGCTGATTATTTGCCAAATTTAATAGGAGGCTCGGCAGATCTTGCCCCTTCTACTGACACCAACCTGGAGAAATACAGATCATTTTCAGCAACAAATTATGATGGTCGTAATTTTCACTTTGGTATTAGGGAAAACGCTATGGGTGCTATCTTAAATGGATTAGCACTTAGTAAATATATCATTCCTTACAGTGCTACATTCTTAGTGTTTTCGGATTACATGCGGCCACCTATCCGGCTCGCAGCAATTATGAAAATACGAACCATATATATTTTTACGCACGACAGTATAGCATTAGGAGAAGACGGTACCACCCACCAACCCATAGAACAACTCATCGGTTTACGTTCTGTTCCCAACCTAACAGTGATTCGCCCAGCAGACGCTAACGAAACCGTACAAGCGTGGCGAGTGGCGATTGAGCATTCCGGTGGGCCGGTCGCGTTAATTTTAACCCGTCAGAAAATTCCGGTAATTGATCAGGAAAAATATACAAACGCCATTGAATTGGAAAAAGGGGCTTACATTCTTTCGGAATCAAAAACACAGCCGGATGTTATTTTAATTGGTACAGGCTCAGAAGTGCAGTTGCTGCTTGCAGCTCAGCAAAAATTAAATGAACAAAACGTAGCCGCACGTGTGGTAAGTATGCCATCGTGGGAATTATTTGAAAAACAGGATAAGTCTTATAAAGAAAAAATATTTCCTACAACATTACGGAAACGATTGGCGGTAGAAGCCGGATTGTCATTGGGCTGGCTCAAATATGTAACAGACGAAGGCGATGTCATAGGCGTCGATAGATTTGGAGAATCTGCTCCGGGAGAAGAAGTGATGAAAGAATTTGGCTTTACTATAGAAAATGTAGTAAAGAGAGCCAAAGCTCTGATATCATACGGCATAAGCGAAGGACTTTAAATGAATATTAACTTAAAACCAAAAAAATGAAAAATGCTAACATCGGAATTTCCGAAAAAAACAGACAAATAATTACTGAACAGTTATCAAAAATACTAGCAGATGAATTTGTGCTATATTCCAAAACACTCAATGCACATTGGAATATTGAAGGTCCAGATTTTCATGCTGTACACTTGTATCTGGAAACGCTCTATAACCAGCAACAAGAAATTGTTGACACTGTAGCCGAAAGGATACGTGCCCTAGGGCATTACGTGCCGGCAGAACTTAATAAATACCTGGCACTTACCCATCTGTCTGAAAAGGCCTCTAATAAGAATGATAGTCAAACTCTTTTTGCGGAGTTATTAATGGATCACGAAAGTATTATTGTTTTTATTAGAGAAAATATAAAACCGATTGCAGATAAGCTAAAGGCCGAAGGGATCAGTGACTACATTACTGGATTGATGGAGCGCCATGAAAAAACGGCTTGGATGCTTCGGGCTCACTTAAGCTAGAGAATAGTTGACCTTGCTTTGAAAATATTTCCTTAGACTGGAATACGGGTATACAGTTGAACAAAAATTATTTATCACAGAGCCAAACAAGCTTATAAATATTCACACAAACTAAAATCCATCATTATGACAAAGATTAATATTAAACTGAAAAGTAAAAAAGAAGTGGCCTCCGGTACGATGGCATTTCATTTTAATAAACCGACGGGGTTTACATTTAAGTCAGGTCAGTTTGCTGATTACACACTGATTAACCCATCTGAGACAGATGCAGAAGGGGATACAAGAGGTTTTTCTCTAGGCGCACCTTATGAAGAGGATATCATATTTACCACGAGAATGCGTGATACTGCTTTCAAACGAAACCTAACAAAGATGGCCATAGGCACAGAAGTAATCTTTGATGGTGCTTATGGGTCTTTTACTCTTCAAAACAACACTAAAGTTCCTGCTGTTTTTCTTTCCGGTGGTGTTGGCATTACTCCTGTAAGAAGCATTATTTTACAAGCGACACACGAAAAACCGCACACAGAATTTTTCTTTTTTACGCTAATAAAACACCTAACGATGCGGCTTACTTGGATGAGTTGATAGCAGCTCAGAAAGAAAATGGCAACTTTAAGCTAGTTGCATCAATGACTGACATTGATGGCTCTAATGACTGGAAAGGCGAAACGGGTTTTTTTACAAAAGAGATGTTGCAAAAATACATTGGCGACCTGTCCCAGCCAATCTACTACATATCAGGTCCACCGTCAATGGTAACGTCTATTCGCAAAACGCTTAATGAAGCAGGTGTAGATGATGATAATATTCGTACAGAAGAATTTTCGGGTTATTAGTAAAAGGAATTCACGAATACGCTGATTATATAAATGATTCAATCACACAAAATATTATACAAAGTGAATGTGCTAATCAAATTACTGGAATACGGCCAGAGTTATTGGCTGGATAATTTAACAAGAGGTAAAATCGCCTCTGGTGAATTAAAAAAAAGAGTGGACGAGCAAGGGCTGAGAGGAATAACTTCAAACCCAAGCATTTTTAATAAGGCTATTACAAGTGGGTCAGATTATGATGCTCAAATTTCCAAGTTGGTAAAAGAAGGCAAAAACCCTTCGCAAATTTATGATGCACTTACTGTAAAAGACGTTCAGGATGCTTGTGACATCCTGAATCCTGTGTATGAACAATCAGAGGGTGCCGATGGCTTTGTAAGTCTTGAAGTACCTCCTTTTCTCGCGCGAGATACAGAGGGTACAATGAAAGAAGTTCGCAGATTATTTGGTGCAGTTGGAAAACAAAACTGTCAAATTAAAATTCCCGGAACAAAGGAAGGTATTCCTGCTATCGAACAAATGCTTTACGAAGGAATCAACATCAACATAACATTGCTTTTTTCAGTTGAGCGATACGTTGAAGTGGCACAAGCATACATCAATGCCATGACACGAAGGATCGCGGAAGGCAAACCCGTGAATCATATTATTTCAGTGGCGAGTGTTTTCATCAGTAGGATTGATGTACTTACAGACCAACTACTCGATCAGTATATTAGTGCTTCCGAAGAAAATAAAGATACAGACCAAACATTTCTATTATCGGGTAGGGCAGGAATTGCCACCGCATGTTTATGTTATCAACAATTTAAGGAAATATTCAGTGATAATAAGTGGAAAAAATTAGAAGAAAAAGGGGCTCATGTACAGCGGCCTTTGTGGGCAAGTACTAGCAACAAAAATCCACTCTACGATGATCTCCGCTACGTTGAAGCACTGATTGGTGAAAACACAATAAATACGTTACCTGACAAAACAATTACAGCATTTGCCAGCTATGGAAAGTTAAGGAAAGATGCCATTGAGCAAGACCTCGAGCAAGCCAGTGAATTGTTTGATGAACTAAATAAAATGGATCTTGATATTTCATTAATTACACAACAACTAGAAAATGAGGGCATTCGGAAATTTATTGAAGATTATAATAAATTAATCAGTAACTTGGCAGATAAAAGAATGAGAATATTGGGGATGAAGTATCTCCGCAGCAGATTAGTAGTGGTAAACAGGATGCTGAGGTAAAAGCCGCTTATGCATCAATAGATGAAATGCAAATAGCAAGACTTCTGTTTGCTCAATATCCACAACTATGGAAAAAGGATGCGGAGCAAATAAAAAGTATCAGCGAGCGAATGGGATGGCTAACCTTACCTAATCATTCTACAAAGAGTGTAGAAGCTATCGTTGCTTTTGTAAAGACAGTTAAGGGGGAAGGTTATACCCATGCAGTATTGTTAGGCATGGGTGGAAGCAGTTTATGTTCGGAAGTAGCGCGTCAAACATATGCTACCACTGATGGATACCTTCAATTATGGGTATTGGATAACACAGATCCTTCTGCCATACTAGATATAGAAAGTAAGATTGACCTTGAAAAAACACTATTTATTGTTGCCAGCAAATCAGGAAAAACCCAAGAAACGCTAAGTTTCTTTCATTATTTCTATCGGCAATTGGAAACTAGAAAGAAAGCCAAACCCGGCAATAATTTTATAGCTATTACAGACCATGATACTCCATTGGTTAAAGTGGCTAAAGAATTTAAGTTTAGAAAAGTTTTCATTAATCCCCCGGATCTCGGAGGACGTTATTCCGTCTTGTCTGATTTTGGTTTGGTACCAATGGCATTGATGGGAATTGATATCAAAGCTATTTTATCAAGCGCCGAACAAATGCAGAACAGTTGTGATGCTGTTCCCTCGGCAAGCAACCCAGGAATTAGTTTAGGAATTGTTCTGGGTGTTTGCCAAAAAAATGGTCGTGATAAAGTAACATTTATCCTATCCTCTTCTATCACATCTTTTGGTTATTGGGTAGAACAATTACTCGCGGAAAGCACCGGCAAAGAAGGTAAAGGGTTAATTCCTGTACATGGAGAAACCATTGCTGATCCAGAATATTATGGTAAGGACAGGATATTTATACATATGTATCTCCCTGCTGATAATAATATCGCAGATGATAAAAAAATAAAAGCACTCGAAGAAGCGGAATATCCTGTTGTAAGAATCAAAGTGGAAAATAAAATAGCTTTGGGAGGAGAATATTATCGGTGGGAAATTGCAACGGCTATTGCAGCGGTTATCATGGGCATTAATCCGTTTGACCAACCAAATGTTGAGGAAAGTAAAAAACACACAGGTCAATTGCTTGAAGCGTGGAGCAAGGATGGGGATTTCAAAATTTCGCAGCCACTTTTAAATGTAGAGGATATTTCCCTTTACGGTGGCAAAAGGACGGAACAGCTTGCTTTAGGTCATTACAAAACGGCAGGAGCTGCGGTAAATGGATTTACTGCGATGGCAAAACCAAACGACTATATAGCTTTGTTGCCTTATTTCATGATAACAAATCAACGCACAAAGATTTTGCAAGCATGGAGACAACTGATGCGAGATGAGCTTAAGATTGCTACTACATTATTGAATGGGCCGCGCTATCTTCACTCTACTGGCCAACTACACAAGGGCGGCCCGGATACGGGGCTGTATATTATATTGATTGGTGATGAGGAAAAGGACTTGGCCATTGCCGGAGAAGAATTTGGTTTTGCCACTTTGCACAAAGCACAGGCGCTTGGCGACTTCCGCTCACTTGATGACAAGGGGCGAAGAGTTATACGAATACATTTGGACAAAAACATTGATCAAGGCCTCAATAAATTGTTTCAATCTGTCAAGGATGCCAAGCAGCATCAATCTCAGAAGCAGTAATGTGATCGCCTATTTTCTCATTGTATTATAGCTCATCGCAAAGAACAATCGGTTTCGGAGAAATAAATGGAATAATAAATATGAAAGACACAAAATTTGACTACGGAATGATTGGCCTTGGTACTATGGGACGTAATCTGGCATACAACATGAGCGATCATGGATATACTGTCATTGGTTTTGATAAAAATAATACTCAGGTGGAAACACTTAAGAAAGAAGCTGATACGGAAAAGGTAGTTGCTACATCAAACCTGAATGAGTTTCTTAAAATGCTGAAGGCACCTAAGGTAATCATAATGCTTGTGCCTGCCGGGAAAATTGTGGATGAAGTTATCAATGAATTGACGCCGTTTTTATCAAAAAATGATCTGCTATTGGACTTTGGCAATTCACACTTTACGGATACCAACAGAAGGAATGAGCAATTGCAAGAATCAGGCATTCACTTTATGGGCGTTGGCATTTCTGGAGGGGAGTTAGGTGCCCGTCACGGACCAAGCATTATGCCAGGGGGACCAAGAAAAGTGTATGAGCGCGTAGCTCAAATGTTGGAAGCTGTTTCTGCCAAAGCGAATAATGAACCATGTGTAACATGGTTGGGGCCTGGCGCCGCGGGACACTACGTAAAAATGGTGCACAACGGCATTGAATATGGATTGATGCAACTAATTGCCGAAGCTTATCACTTGTTGAAGGAGTGTGTGGATATGAGCAACGATGAGCTGTACACTGTTTTTTCAAAGTGGAATGAGGGTGAACTGCAGTCTTATCTAATAGAAATCACCGCAGATATTTTTACTCAAAAAGATGAGCTTAGCGATAGCCGGATCATTGACAAGATACTTGATAGTGCCAAACAAAAGGGTACGGGTGCCTGGACTTCTGAAGATGCAATGAATTTACAGGTACCTATTCCGGTTATTGATATTGCCGTTTCCATGCGGAATTTATCAGCTTATAAAAAAGAACGTCACGATGCACAGCAACAACTGAAAGGTCCTGAAACGAAATTTACCGGGGACAAAAATGAGCTGGTGAGATGGATGGAGCAGGCACTTTACTTTTCTATAATCACAACCTATGCACAGGGAATGGTACTTTTACAGGCAGCATCCCAGAAATATAAATACGACTTGAAATTAGACGATGTTGCTGCTATCTGGAGAGGTGGTTGTATTATCCGCGCATCTTTATTGGAAGACATTCGTTCTGCATTTTCGCAACATTCAGATTTGTCAAATCTTATATTGAGCGATGCTTTTTCAAGAAAGTTAATACAATCACAACAAGGAATTCGTAAAGTTATTCAAACAGCTGTTGAAACCGGAGTTCCTGTTCCTGCAATGATGGGAGCTTTAGCCTATTTCGACAGTTACAGGAGTGGATGGCTCCCCGCAAATTTAATACAAGCACAACGAGATGATTTTGGGGCTCATACTTATGAGCGAAATGATAGGGAAGGAGTTTTTCATACAAATTGGAATCAAAAAAAATAAAATGGAAACAGAATCAAAAACAAGTCCCACTATCATTATAATACTAGGTGCTACGGGGGATTTAACTTGGCGGAAACTGATTCCGGCAATTTACAACCTCTGGTTAGATAGGTGGATACCCGAAGAATTTGCAGTCATTGGGGTAAGCCGCAGTAAATATACAAACCTCGAGTTCGAAAAACATCTGCACGAAGGTGTAGATAAATTTTCACGAAGGGGAAAAACAAAGAAAGACGAGTGGGAATTTTTTTCTAAATACCTGACCTTCCAGCAAGGAGAATTTAATGCAGCCTCTACCTATTCTGCCATAAAAAAGCAAATAAAAACTCTCGAAAAAAAGTGGAATGCCACAGCCAATAGCATCTTTTATCTTGCTGTTCCGCCCAATGCATTCGAAGAAATCTCTTTGAGGATAGGATCGTCAGGGCTTGCAGAAAATAAGTCAAAAAGTCGCATTGTTATAGAAAAGCCTTTCGGACACGACTTGGAAAGTGCCATTAGCCTTAATGCCTTATTGCATTCTAATTTTGATGAATCACAGATTTATCGCATTGACCACTACTTGGGTAAAGAAACAGTACAAAATATTCTGGCATTCCGTTTTGCTAATGCATTATTTGAGCCGATCTGGAATCGGAATTATGTAGATCATATACAGATAACTGTGTCAGAAGAACTGGGCGTTGAACTTAGAGGAAATTATTATGAGACGGCAGGCGCACTTCGCGATATGATTCAAAACCACCTACTCCAGTTGATGTGTCTTATTGCCATGGAAGCGCCTATTTCTTTTGAAGCCGATGAAGTCCGTAATAAAAAAGTAGATGTATTGAATGCAATTAGAAAAATAAAACCGGAAGAAGTTCATAAAAATGCAGTAAGAGGCCAATACGGTAGTGGATGGGTAAAGGGCCACAAGGCTAAGGGTTATCGGCAGGAACCAGATGTGGCCAAGTCATCTAACGTAGAAACCTTTGCGGCAGTAAAATTTTATGTAGATAACTGGCGCTGGCAAGGAGTGCCTTTCTATGTTCGTACCGGAAAGCGAATGAACGAGATGATTTCCATGATTACTATTCAATTTAAACCGGTACCACATCATTCATTCCCAGTTGAAGCCATTGAAAATTGGCAACCTAACAAACTTATCCTTAATATCCAGCCTTGTATGGGAATAAGGTTAAGCTTCCAAGCAAAACAACCCGGGCTTAAAATGCTACTTAACCCCGTTCACATGGTGTTTAACTACCACGATACCTACACTGGTGGAACGCCAGAAGCGTATGAGACATTGCTGCTTGATATCTTCCAGGGAGATGCAACACTTTTTATGCGTGCGGACCAGGTAGAAGCAGCATGGTCAATACTAATGCCTGTAATAGATGCATGGAAAGCAAACACTTCTCCTAATTTTCCAACGTACGATGCCGGATCACAAGGACCTGAAGATGCAGACGCATTGATAGCGGTTGATGGGCACAATTGGATCGCAATACCTTTTGAAAAAGATGAACCTAAACCGACAGAATAATATAAACGTTTTTAAGACTGCAGCGGCTTTGGCGTATGCGACAGCCGATTTAATAGTGGAGATTTCAAAGCAGGCAGTTGAAAGCCGGGGGAAGTTTATTATATCCTTATCTGGAGGCACCACTCCCGAATATTTATATACTCTCTTAGCAAAGCCACCTTATCGAGATCAAATTCCATGGAACAAAACCTTCATTTTTTGGGGTGATGAACGTTTTGTGCCATCGAATAATAAGCTAAACAATGCCAATATGGCTAAAGCCCTATTGCTGGATCAAATTAATATCCCAACAATAAATATTTATCCGATTCCTGTTGATTTAGAGCCGGAAAAGGCTGCAAAAGAATATGCTAGCAGAATAAGTAAATTTTTTGGGAAAGATACACCTCGCTTTGATCTCATTTTTCTTGGCCTAGGTGAGAATGGTCACACCGCATCATTATTCCCCGGAAGTGATGTTGTTTTTGAAAACACACAATTGGTAAGGGAGGTGTTCGTAGCGGAGCAACATATGTTTCGTATTACTATGACTCCACCTTTAATCAACAAAGCACATAACATTGTTTTTCTTGTAGAAGGAGAAAATAAGGCAGAAATCTTAAAGACTGTCCTGAGTGGTCCACAACAGCCGGATAAATATCCTGCGCAGGTAATCAATGCGGAGGACGGCAACTTATATTGGTTTGTTGATAAAAAGGCGGCAGCGTTGTTGCCTACTAACATTGGGAAAGAACACTGTGTAAAATTAAGCGCACCTGCGAACATTCTTTCTTTATTAAAACGAGAAGGTAAAATGGATCTATTAAAAAAGTATAAGGAAGTTCGAAAATATTCAGAAGATATCTGCAAGCCGCTAAAAACGGAAGATTACGTCGTGCAACCTGTCGTAGACGTAAGCCCGCCCAAATGGCATATTGGCCATGTTACTTGGTTTTTTGAAACACTTATTCTGAAGGAATTTGCCAAGGATTATGTGGAATTTAATCCCCAATATAATTATGTCTTTAATAGTTATTATGAAACAATAGGTGCGAGAGTGATTCGCACAAACCGTGGAAACCTAAGCAGGCCTACTGTGGATGATATTTATGCATATAGAAAATATGTGGATGGTGCCATGATTAATTTTTTGCAAGAAGATATATCGAAGGATGTAGAAAAAATTCTGGTTTTAGGTTTCAATCATGAGCAGCAACACCAAGAGCTTTTACTGACAGACATTAAATATATTTTAGGAAACAATCCTTTATTTCCGGCGTATAAAAATTCAACAGATGAAAAGATAAAAAAAGAAGTTTCGCAAATAGGTTCTTTCATCAACATCGAAAAAGGCGTTTATGAAATTGGTTTTGAAGGAGATGGATTTTGTTATGATAATGAATTGAACAGACATCCGGTTTACCTAGTTGATTTTAGAATAGC
The DNA here is from genome assembly GCA_016722375.1 of Bacteroidota bacterium. Classification (NCBI taxonomy): domain Bacteria; kingdom Pseudomonadati; phylum Bacteroidota; species Bacteroidota bacterium. The sequence continues at coordinate 233,807 of JADKJG010000005.1, forward strand.
AACCAGCTTGGTAACCAACGGAGAGTTCCTTGAATTCATAAATGCAGGTGGGTATAAAGATTTTAATTACTGGTATTCTGATGGATGGAACTGGGTAAAAACAAGACAATTTGAGGCTCCTTTATATTGGCATTTTATAGAAGGCAAATGGTATAACTATACCCTCGCTGGTTTGGTGCCGGTGAACATGGACGAACCCGTCTGTCACGTGAGTTTTTATGAAGCTACCGCTTATGCAACGTGGAAGGGAATGCGTTTGCCGACAGAGTTTGAATGGGAGATTGCTGCGAAACAGTTTGATTGGGGTAGGCGCTGGGAATGGACTAACAGCGCTTATCTTCCCTATCCTGGATTTTCGAAAGCACCCGGTGCCATCGGCGAGTACAATGGTAAATTTATGGTAAATCAAATGGTATTACGTGGTGCATCAGATGCGACTCCATTAGGCCATAGTAGAATCACTTATCGCAATTTTTTTCAACCTGAATTACGTTGGCAATATACCGGCATACGATTAGCCCAATAAAAAAATCATGAACAATTTTTTACAAAATGTGCTGAAAGGGTTACAATCTTCACCTAAATATTTAGACTCGAAATATTTTTATGATAAAAAAGGGGATGAACTATTTCAAAAAATAATGACAAGCGATGAGTATTATCTTACTGATTGTGAGATGGAAATATTTTCCACACAAACTGCTGAAATAGCAGATTCTGTTTCGAATGGGTACAAGCAATTGGATGTGATTGAATTTGGTGCGGGTGATGCTACCAAGTCGTTGCACCTATTAAAAGAGTTATTGAAAAGGAAGGCAATAGCCACTTATTTTCCGATAGATATTTCAGACCATATCATTGATTTTCTAAACAAGACATTACCACCTATATTGCCGGGGCTCAACATACACGGCTTAAATGGTGAATACTTCAGTATGTTGTCTAAAGCAAATGAAATTTCAAACAATAGGAAATTGGTATTGTTTTTAGGAGCCAACATTGGCAATTTTAAATCCAATGAGATGCCGCAGTTTTGCCACCGATTGTGCAACGAACTGTCAGAAGGAGATTTTGTAATAATAGGATTTGACCTTAAGAAACATCCTAGGAAAATACGCGATGCCTATGATGATGCACATGGATTTACCCGCCAGTTTAACCTGAACCTGTTAACCCGTATCAACAGTGAATTAAATGGAAATTTTAATATCAAACTGTTTGATCATTATGAGTCTTATGATCCGGACAATGGCGCATGTAAAAGTTATCTCGTGTCATTGAAAAAGCAGGATGTTTGTATTGGTGATAACAATTTATTCAATTTTGAAAAAAACGAAACTATCCTAATGGAAATATCGCAGAAATATTCGATTGAAGTGATTGAAAGAACTGCATTGGAGTCGGGATTTACGCCTGTTGCTTGTTTTTTTGACAGCAACAACTATTTTACTGATGTGATATGGCGGGTGAACAGGGCTGTGGCCTCGGCGGAGATTATTGAGTAGAAATCTGGAGGGGTTTAAATACCACAACTAAATAAAAATGAGATGATTATAAATCCCCTAGCAGGTAAACCTGCAGAACAGAGCGTCTTAGTAAATGTTCCTCGTCTTGTTACTGCCTATTATGTTGGGAAACCTGATCCTAATTTATCAAGCCAGCGAATTGCATTTGGCACTTCTGGTCATCGAGGCTCTTCATTAAAAAATTCGTTTAATGAAAACCATATCCTTGCCATTACACAAGCTATTTGCTTTTACCGAAAAGAACAAAAGATTAACGGCCCTTTATATCTTGGTTTTGATACACATGCACTCTCAGCACCTGCCTTTGCTACTACCATGGAAGTGCTGGCTGCAAACAATATTGAAGTAATGATTGCTGCGGGAGATGAATACACACCAACTCCCGTGATCTCTCATGCAATCTTGCAATATAATATTGGTCGAAAAATTGGTCTGGCAGATGGCATTGTAATTACGCCATCTCACAATCCGCCTGATGATGGAGGGTTTAAATATAACCCACCCAATGGTGGTCCTGCATCAGGCGCCGTTACCAATTGGATAGAAGCTGAAGCAAACAAATTGCTGCAAAGCAATCTTTCGTTAGTAAAAAGGGTTTCTTTTACTAAAGCCTTAAATGCGACTACAACTCACCGCCATGACTATCTCAATACCTACATTAGAGATATGGGAAACGTCATCAACATGGATATCATCCGCGATTCAAATATCAACATAGGTGTTGATCCGCTGGGTGGCGCTGGTGTTCATTATTGGGAACCCATTGCAGAACACTATAGGCTCAATCTGAACATTGTAAATAAAATCGTTGATCCTACGTTTAGTTTCATGACCGTAGATTGGGACGGGCAAATCCGCATGGATCCCTCTTCTTCCTATGCTATGCAACGGTTGATTGCGATGAAAGATCGCTATGATATTTCCTTTGCTTGTGATACAGATCATGACCGGCATGGGATCGTTACAAAAAGTTCCGGGCTGTTAAATCCTAATCATTATTTATCTGTGGCTGTTTTTTATCTACTGCGGCATCGTCCGGATTGGAATAAAAATGCCGCTATTGGCCCGACTGTTGTCCCCACTCACCTCATTGATCGTATAGCAGAGAAATTGGGACGAGAAGTTTATAATGTGCCTGTTGGATTCAAATGGTTCGTTGATGGCTTGTTAAATTCATCCCTTTGCTTTGGTGGAGAAGAAAGCGCAGGCGCTTCTTTTTCCAGATTGAATGGTAGCGTCTGGACTACAGATAAAGATGGATTTATTCCCACATTGCTATCCGCAGAAATAACAGCAAAGGTTGGAAAAGATCCTGGCATCATATATAATGAACTTTCAAAGGAATTCGGGGAACCTTTTTATGACCGCATAGAAGCAACTGCAACTCCTGAGCAAAAGGAAAAATTAAAAAAGATTTCAGGGGCAAAAATAAGACACAAGGACCTTGCCGGGGAAGAAATTAAGCTTATATTGACCAACTCACCTGGCAATAATGCATCAATAGGCGGGGTAAAAGTGGTGACAGAAAATGGGTGGTTTGCGGCACGACCTTCTGGTACTGAAGCTATTTATAAAATATACGCTGAAAGCTTTTTGAGCAAAGATCACCTAAAAAGAATTATAGAAGAGGCGCAATCCATTGTCAATGCTGTGCTAAAGATGAATTAAACGAGCATATGAAATTTAAACTGACCCCTGTAGCGCATGATCTCATATCCAGAATAAGGGTGTTTTTTAAGATGGGCGATGATAATCTCAACCACTTAAACGAAGAACCCATGCAGGAGGAGCTGTTCAGTTCTGATCAAATGGAACACTTTGGCAAGACCCTTGCGAAAAGGCACGAGGTAAGTACAAAACCGACAAGAGATCATCTTTTGAAAAGGCTTGCAAGCAATGAAATCGTTTTACAGGAAGTAAGAAAACTGTTAACGGAATCCATAAAAAAAAACTATCCGGTAACTCCGGCTGGTGAATGGCTAATAGATAATTTCTATCTCATAGAAGAGCATATTCGGCTTGCTAAAATTCATTTCCCCAAGAATTATAGCGAGGATTTGCCTCAGGTTATAGAAGGAACGTCTTCAGGGATTACACGTAGTTATGATATTGCTATCCAGATAATTTCTCATAGTGATGGAAGAATAGATATGGAAAGCCTTAGCCGTTTTGTGAAGGCCTATCAGACAATCACCAATTTAAAATTGGGCGAATTATGGTCTATTCCGATTATGATTCGCCTAGCACTTATTGAAAATATCAGGCGGGTTTCTGCCCGTATTGCAATTGACAAAGTTGACAGGAACCTTGCAGATTACTGGGCAAAAAGGATGATTGAAATTGCAGAGAAAACACCTAAAGAACTAATACTGGTATTAGCCGATATGGCAAGGTCGAACCCACCTATTAAGGGTGCATTTGTTTCCGAATTAATTCGCCAGTTACGTGGAAAAGGCGCTGAACTGGCATTAGTGCTTAACTGGTTAGAACAGCAATTATCCGGAAAAGGATTGAAAAGCACCGAATTGGTTAATGCTGAAATTCAAAAACAGACGGCAGACCAGATATCTATAAGTAACAGCATTGGAAGTCTTCGGTTACTCGGAGCAATTGATTGGAGAATCTTTGTGGAATCACACAGCATTGTTGAAAAAATATTATTACAGGATTATGATGGGATTTATGGGTTAATGGATTTTGACACCCGAGACCGTTATCGTCATGTGGTGGAAAGCCTTTCAAAGAAAAGCAAATTAAGTGAAGAGGAAGTTGCCCGCATTGCCATACAATTAATGCAGGAGAGTGCACAAACGCCTAGTAGCGATCAAAGCGCTACACATGTAGGCTACTATCTGATAGGGCAAGGATTGGAACAAACAAAAAGAACTGCAAAAATAAACTCGTCTGGTATCCGAAAGATGCAGGACAGTATTCAAAAGCATGGTTTCCTCTATTATTTATTATTTATTTTACTTATAACCATCGGTATAGCCGCTGCCATCTTTATCAAATTACATATAGAGATAAATAACACATGGCTGCTTCTGTTTATTAGCATTCTTGTCCTGTTTAGTGCGAGCCAGCTTGCCGTTTCGGTAGTTAATTTTTTTGCTACGTTACTGGTTAAGCCCAACCTCCTGCCTAGGATGGATTATTCGACAAGAATTCCTGCTTCATCTAGTACATTGGTTGTAATTCCGGCAATGCTTACAACTGTTGCCGAAGTAGAAAATTTAGTGGAGGATTTGGAAGTTAGGTTTTTGGCTAACAGGAAAGACAATTTGTATTTTGGCCTATTAACAGATTTTACCGATGCTTTGCATGAAACACTTTTTGATGACCAGGTACATTTAGATACTGCAAAGAATGGAATTGAAGCACTGAATAAAAAATATCAAAGGGGGAATAACGATCTGTTCTTTCTCTTTCATAGGCCTCGAAAATGGAATCCTCAGGAAAATGTATGGATGGGCTACGAAAGAAAACGTGGTAAACTTTCAGATCTAAACGCCCTATTAAGGGGAATTTCAAAAGAACCTTTTTCATTAATTACAGGTGACCAATCTATTTTTCCGAAAATAAAATATGTAATTACATTAGATGCCGACACCCAATTGCCGCTTAATTCTGCATGGAAATTAATCGGAACAATGGCACATCCTTTGAACCGAGCTTGGTACCATGAGAAAAAGAAGCGGGTAACAAAAGGATATGGAATCTTGCAGCCAAGGATAAGTATTAGTTTACCCGACATAACCGGTTCAAGATATACACGAATGCATGGAAATGAACCTGGCATTGACCCTTATACTCGTGCAACTTCGGATGTTTATCAGGATTTATTTGGAGAGGGCTCTTATATTGGAAAGGGCATTTATGATGTTGACATATTCCAAAAAGTACTTAATGGAAGGTTTCCAGAAAACCGCATTCTTAGCCACGATCTTTTAGAAGGTTGCTACATTCGATCTGGGCTCTTGAGCGATGTTCAGCTGTTTGAGAAATACCCAACAACGTATAGTGCAGATATGAAAATCCGCCAACGTTGGGTACGTGGTGACTGGCAGATTTTTTTCTGGATTTTACCCTGGGTGCCCGGTCTAGGAAATCAATTGTATAAAAATCCCATTTCTGCATTATCCCGCTGGAAAATATTCGACAATATGCGGCGAAGTCTTGTTTCTATTGCGCTAACTGTATTATTGCTATTGGCATGGATTGTTCTTCCATCTCTTTTATTCTGGACGATTACTATTTCCGGGATTATTGTTTTCCCCATCTTTATCACCTCACTCTGGGATACTCTTAGGAAGCCGAAAAATGTGTTACTAAGGTATCACGTTAGAAATTCTTATCAAAATCTCAGAGAAGTTACTGTCAATACTCTGTTCACGCTCATTTGCCTTCCCTATGAAGCATTTGCAAATTTGAGGGCAATCATTCAGACACTATGGAGAATGATCATTTCAGGAGAAAAGTTACTGGAATGGAATCCGTCATCCCATACTAAAAAGGCAGATCAATCCAGTTTACGTATCTCATACACCGTTATGTGGGTAGAGCCTGTTCTTACTGTAGTTGTCTTTGCCTTCTTAGTATTTTATACTCCTCAAAAGTTGATTTTAGCATCGCCTATATTGTTGGTGTGGTTCATTGCTCCTTATATTGCTTGGTTTACCAGTAAACCCATAGAGAAACCGGTTGCTACACTTTCTGATAATCAAAATATATTTCTCCAAAAACTTGCCAGAAAAACATGGAGTTACTTTGAGCACTTCGTTGTTGCAGAGGACAATTATTTGCCGCCTGATAATTTCCAGGAACAACCTGTTGAATCAATTGCCCATCGCACTTCTCCCACCAATATTGGTCTCTCATTATTGGCCAGCTTAAGCGCCTGCGAATTTGGGTATATAACTACTCGCCAGTTAATTGAACGCACAAGAAATACGATCAACTCGATGGAGAAAATGGAACGGTATAACGGCCATTTTTATAATTGGTACGATACGGAAACGCTTCAACCACTTCAACCAAAATATATTTCTACTGTTGACAGCGGAAATCTCGCGGGGCATTTGCTAGTATTAAGACAGGGCTTATTGGCATTGCCTCATCAAAAAATTATAAGTCTAAAGTTATTCGAAGGTCTTCGTGATACATTCCTGGTACTATCGGATACGATAGCTGAAAAAAATATTGAGTTGCTGGAACAGCTTGCCATTGACCTAGATGCAATCTGTACTACAGAGATAACAGCTTTATATGAAATACAGAAGCTTCATGAAGATTTGGTTAGAAAATTAAATCCCATAGTTGAAGGACTAAATGGCGACTCGAACAGTGAAACAGTTCGATGGAAGCAACTGCTTATTAAACAATTAGATCAGGTAAATCAATGCTTTATAATTTTTACTCCCTGGTATTTATTGCAGGCTTCTTCTTCATTCAAGGATATTATCTGCCCCGATATAAATACTACCTGGAATGAACTATTAAGAAAGACAAGAGACTTGCAAACCGAGGTAACGGGTAGGCAAAAAGACAATAGCACTTCAGATGAAAACCACCGGCTTGAAATAATACAAGCAGCCTTAACCAAATCAATTGGTCAAACACGCGAATTAATTACTGCATCTGAGAAACTTTCACAGAAATGCTATCAGTTGGCAGACATGGAATGGGATTTTTTATATGATAAGTCAAGTCATCTGTTTAGCATTGGTTACAATGTGCAGGATCATCGTATAGATGCAAGTTATTATGATCTGCTCGCATCCGAAGTTAGGCTATGTATTTTTGTATGTATAGCTCAAGGAAAGCTTCCGGAAGAAAGTTGGTTCGCATTACGGCGCTTACTAACAAATATTAATGGTCATTCTATACTCTTATCATGGAGTGGTTCCATGTTTGAATACTTAATGCCACTTTTAGTGATGCCTACTTTTGAAAATACCTTGCTTGATCAAACTTATAAAGCAGCGGTAGACTGGCAGATTAAATATAATAAAAAAGCAGGTAGGCCTTGGGGTATCTCTGAATCGGGCTACAATTTGATTAATACTAGTTCCAACTATCAATACCGTGCATTTGGTGCTCCCGGACTTGGGTTGAAACGAGGACTGGAAGAAGATACAGTAATTGCTCCTTATGCATCCGTATTGGCACTGATGGTAGCACCTGAAAAAGCATGTGAAAACATGGAACTATTAAGTAAAAATGGAATGGAAGGAAAATATGGGTTTTATGAAGCGGTAGATTATACGCCATCACGGTTACAGCGGGGGCAATCAAGCGCTATTGTTTATTCATTTATGGCGCATCACCACGGGATGAGTCTGCTATCATTAGCCTACCTGCTTCAGGATAAACCGATGCAAAAACTGTTTGAATCGGAACCACAGTTTAAAGCAACACTTTTATTGTTACAGGAAAGGACTCCAAAAGCAACTTCGTTTTTTACACACACTACAGACATAGCAGAGATTAGCCTTGCAACAGGTGGCCAAGAAACACGAATCATCACTGTTCCAGACACTTCTATACCTGAAGTGCAATTATTGTCCAATGGACGATATCATGTGATGGTAAGTAATGCTGGAGGGGGTTACAGTCGTTGGAAAGACCTTGCGGTTACTCGCTGGCACGATGATGTTACCTGCGATAACCGAGGCACCTTTTGTTATATCCGCGATTTAGAAAGCGAAATTTATTGGTCTAATACCCACCAACCCACACTTAAAAATGCAGATAAATATGAAGTAGTTCATTCGCAGGGTCGTGTTGATTTTCATATCACTCAACATGAAATAGATGTCCGCACGGAAATTGTTGTTTCGCCTGAAGACGATATAGAGATGCGTAGATTGCACGTGACAAACGGTTCCGGTATTCGCAAAACATTAGAGATTACCAGTTATGCAGAAGTGGTACTGGCCTCCGCTGCATCGGATTTAATAGCTCCGGCTTTCAGCAATCTTTTTGTTCAAACAGAAATTATTCCTCATCAAAATACAATCTTATGCACCCGCAGACCGAGGTCTGCGGAAGAAACTCCTCCATGGATGTTTCATTTGATGGCCTCAGAAGGAAAAGCTGTTGATGAAATCTCCTATGAAACAGACCGGATGGCATTTATTGGTCGTGGCAACTCCATCGTCAATCCGCAAGCCATGAAACAGGAGAAGCTTAGCGGGAGTCAGGGATCAGTATTGGACCCTATTGTTGCCATCCGTTTTAGAATAACTATTGAGCCTGAAGAGACCGTAACTATTGATATGGTTACCGGCGTTGCAGATACGAGAGAAATTTGCCAGAATTTGATAAACAAATATTATGATAACAAAGCTCATAAAGACCGAGTATTTGAAATGGCCTGGTCACATAGTCAGGTAGTTCTTCACCATATAAATGCTTCCGAAAGGGATGCGCAACTATATGGTCGTTTGGCAAGTTCAATTCTATTTCCGAATGCTTTGTTTCGTGCCGACCCTGCTATTCTAATCAACAATCATCAACAACAATCTGGTTTATGGAAATATGCTATTTCGGGTGATTTACCTATTGTTCTTTTAAAGGTTGAAAGCCAGGAGAACATGCCATTGATAAAGCAAATGATTCAGGCACATGCTTACTGGCGTTTGAAAGGGCTCATGGTGGATCTTGTTATTTGGAACGAAATGCATTATGGTTACCGGCAAGAGTTTCATGATGATATTCAGGCGCTTATTCCGACAGAATTAAATGGAAAAAAGGGAGGCATTTTTATAACTGCTTCCGACCAAATACCAAATGAGGATCGTATTTTATTTCAAACAGTAGCTCGTATTATTATTTCCGATAGTGGTGGGTCATTCACAGATCATGTTAATAGAAAGGAACTTAAGAAAGTGACTATTCCATTTATTAACAGAAGCGAAACATATCCACTCTCTACGGCTTCCATTCAGTTGCCACAAGGACTTATCTTTTTTAATGAATTAGGAGGGTTTTCACCAGATGGGAAAGAATATTTTATTAAAACAGATAACAAAAACAAAACGCCGGCTCCCTGGGTAAATGTAATTGCGAATCCAAATTTCGGAACGGTTATTTCAGAAAGTGGATCGGCATATTCATGGACTGAAAACGCACACGAATTAAGACTTACATCATGGAGTAATGATCCTGTATCGGATACTAGCGGAGAGGCCTTTTACTTAAGGGATGAAGAAAGCGGTCATTTTTGGTCTACTGCTTTGCTGCCCGCTGGTGGTCTATCACCGTATATTACCCGTCACGGATTTGGTTATAGTGTTTTTGAACATATTGAAGATGGCATCCATTCGAAAATGACCGTGTTCGTGGATATAGAGTCCGCAGTGAAATTTACCATTTTAAAAATACGGAATCAATCAGGAAGATTGCGTAATCTATCTGCTACCGGTTATGTTGAATGGGTGTTAGGAGATAACCGGACGAAAACTGCCATGTATATTCGAACAGAGATGGACCCGGATAGTGGAGCACTTTTTGCGAAGAATCCATATAGCACGGAGTTTAACAGCAGAGTGGCTTTTTTTGATGTTGATTCTTTAAAAAAAACCTTTACCGGTGATCGCACAGAATTTCTGGGCCGCAACGGCAATCTGCAAAATCCCGATGTCATGTCCCGTTTAAAACTTTCCGGAAAAATCGGACTTGGTTTAGACCCCTGCGCTGCGATACAAGTTCCTTTCATTATACCAGATGGTGAAGAACTGGAAATTGTTTTCAGACTTGGAGCAGGCAAAGATTCGAAAGAAGCAAGTTCCATAGCCAAACAATTCAAGGGAAAAGAAATAGCCACGGAGGCATTGGAAAAAGTAAAAAAATATTGGACAGAAACCGTTGGAGCTTTACAGGTAGAAACTCCAGATGCCGCCATCAATATTATTACCAACGGCTGGCTTACTTATCAAACACTCTCCTCACGACTGTGGGGTAGAAGTGGGTTTTATCAGTCCGGAGGTGCTTTTGGTTTCAGAGATCAGTTGCAGGATGTGATGTCGCTGATCCACACAAAACCTGAACTTGCCCGCGAACAGATATTGCTTTCTGCTTCCCGGCAATTTAAAGAGGGTGATGTACAGCATTGGTGGCATCCGCCTAGCGGGCGCGGTGTACGCACCCGTATTTCAGATGATTATCTCTGGCTGCCATTTGTAGTAACTTTTTACATTAAACATACCGGTGATGTTGCAGTGCTGGATGTATTAATTGATTTTCTCGATGGGCGTCCGTTAAATCCGGAAGAAGAATCCTATTACGATCTTCCACTTAATGCTAACGCCCCTGCCACCTTGTATGGGCATTGTGTTCAGGCAATAAAACATGGGCTCCGTTTTGGCGAAAAGGGGCTGCCATTAATTGGTACTGGCGATTGGAATGATGGCTTTGACAAAGTAGGGCAGCATGGCAAAGGCGAAAGCGTATGGCTGGCGTTCTTTCTTTATGATATCTTGAATCGTTTTGCAGATACTGCAACTTTGCACAAGGATCAAACGTTTGCGGATACCTGTAAAAATGAGGCGCAAAAATTAAAAGTGAATATTGATAAAACTGCCTGGGATGGCGAATGGTATAAACGTGCCTGGTTTGATGACGGAACACCACTGGGATCTAAAACTGATGAAGAATGTAAAATTGATTCTATTGCTCAAAGCTGGTCTGTTTTGTCGGGTGGAGGCAATGAAAGCCTAGTTCATACTGCTATGGAGTCAGCCTATAAAAATCTAGTACAAAAAGATGTGGGGCTTATTAAGTTGCTAGATCCTGCGTTCGATAAGTCCAACCTGAATCCGGGTTATATTAAAGGATATATACCCGGTGTAAGAGAAAATGGCGGTCAATATACGCATGCTGCTATCTGGATGATCATGGCATTTACTAAACTAGGGAATAATGAACGTGTCTGGGAATTATTAAACATGATCAATCCCGTTAATCATGGCAAAACAGCAGAGAGAATCGCTATCTACAAGGTAGAACCCTATGTGCTAGCGGCTGATGTATATTCACGCGAACCCCATGCCGGACGTGGTGGATGGACTTGGTACACCGGTTCTGCCAGTTGGCTGTATCGTTTAATTACAGAGTCATTTCTTGGGTTACAAAAGGAGGGAGATAAATTGAGATGTACTCCCTGTATTCCAGACGAATGGGAGTCATTTAAAGCACGCTACCGGTATAAAAGTACGTTCTATCATATCGAAGTAATGCGGGTCCCTGCTGGCGAAAAAATGTCCGTAACGGTTGATGGAGTGAAGCAGGATGAAAATGTAATTGCTCTTATAGATGACCAAGCTGAACATGAGGTACTAGTAACCATTAGTAAAGGGATTAAGAATGACATGGAGGATAAAATCACTTAAACGTATTTCATATCTACGAACAAAAAATTGGTCGAGTAGAAATTAAAATGATAAAGATTGTAACCTTTTTACCACAGCCCTACTCTATTGGGGGGTAGATTCTAAATTTTATTCAGTTAACCTTCAAAATTCAATAAAAATGAAAAACAATAAAAAAGTAGTCCTTGCAGTGAGTGTTGCTCTGTTCTCACTTGTATCTTTGTCTCCAGTATTCGGGCAGGAAAAAACAACACTTTCTGATGCGGAGATAGCCTCCGTAGCCGTAGTCGCTAATCAGAACGATATTGATTTCGCTCAAATAGCGAAGCAAAAGTCGCACGACGCGAAAGTGTTGGAGTTCGCCAATACAATGATAAAGGATCATAAGTCGGTCATTGATTTGGCAGTGGCGTTGGTTACAAAGTTGCACGTAACTCCCAAAGACAATGCGGTAAGTAAAAAGATGCTTTCCGATGCAGAGAAAACAAAGGAAATGCTCAATTCAAAATCTAGCAAAGAATTTAATAAAGCCTATGTTGACAACGAGGTAACCTATCACAAAGCGGTGATTGCGGCGGTTAAAACCGTCTTGATACCTCAATCTCAAAACGGTGAGTTGAAAGCTTTGCTGCAAAAAGTAGTACCTATTCTTGAAGCCCATTTGGAGCATGTTATGATGACTCAAAAACAAATAAAATAGGACATGAAGGGCTTGATTTCCATGAAAAACGGTATCTTCTTTTTATTAGCAGTGGTTTCGTTGGTGGCTTGCAACAGCGGTCAGGCGGGTCAGGCCCCGCGGGCCTATGTTGTTGAGATTAAAGATATGCAATTTCAGCCTGCCATACTCACGCTAAGCAAAGGAGATACCGTAACATGGGTCAATGAAGACATTGTGGCGCATAACGTGACACAAAAGGATGCTGCTTGGGCGTCTCCAACTTTGCCTCCCGAAGCTACTTGGCAAAAGGTGATTAATAGCAGTGATCCTTACTATTGCAGCATCCATATTAATATGAAAGGAGAGCTGGTAGTGAAATAATTAGATGAGTAATATGTTGGCATCAGATAAAAAAGAAGATTATTCGTGAAAGAACCGATACAGTATACGGATTCAGAAATTATACAAAAGGTAGTAGAAGGGGAAACAGAATTGTACGAATTGTTGATTCGACGCTATAACCCCTACTTGTACAAAGTTGGAAGGTCTCAGGATTATAATCATGAAGACACGCAGGACCTGATGCAAGATACCTATGTTGATGCCTTTATCGGCTTATCCAAGTTTGAAGATCGTTCGACTTTCAAAACCTGGATAGTCAAAATAATGCTGAATAATTGTTTTAGAAAACGGCAAAAATGGAATTTCAAAAACATAACCTACACCGAAATAAGTGAACAATCAACCCCTGTTTTTTCTGATAGTCAACGATTAGAAACCAATAAAACAGTTATGAATAGAGAATTGAGTTCTGTCATAGAAAATGCGTTGTTGCAGATACCAATAGAGTATCGCGTGGCTTTTATCTTACAGGAGGTAAACGGGCTAAAGGTGAAAGAAGTAGCAGATGCGTTAGACATCAGCGAAGCAAATGTGAAGGTCAGATTTAGCAGAGCAAAAGCTATGTTGAGAAAAGAAGTAGCCAAATCCTATTCACCCGAAGAAATTTTTGAATTCAACCTGATTTATTGTGACGTAATGGTAGCAAGGGTGATGGACAAAATCAAAAAACTTGGCTTATAGTTTCTTATGATGCTACGATTGAATTGATCGGCAATGATTTCATGAAGAGCTCGCCGGGGACATCCATCTGCGATGATATTTTTATTTTTGATAGTCTTCTCATGGTTAAATCAATGCATTGATAAACTATTAAAAATTTAAAGAATGAAAGCAAGATTGAATTACGCTACGGTTGATCCCGATGCCTTAAAGGCTATGTTGGGGGTTGAAAAATATGCAGCGAACTCCGGATTAGAACACTCCTTATATGAGTTAGTAAAAACAAGAGCATCCCAGATAAACGGATGTGCCTATTGTCTGGACATGCACACCAAAGATGCCCGCAAGGCGGGAGAAACCGAACAACGCTTATATGCGTTGAGCGCCTGGCGAGAGACCCCTTTCTATAGTGAACGAGAGCGTGCGGCACTGGCCTGGACGGAGGCAGTAACATTGATTTCGCAAAATGATATACCGGACTCGCTTTACCAAGCCACTTGCAAATATTTTAGTGAAAAGGAATTGGTAGCGCTTACAATGGCTATTATAGCTATAAACGGATGGAACCGCTTAGCTATAAGTTTTCGTACCGTACCCGGTTCTTATGAACCCTGACAAAACGAGATGTTTTGAAAACATAGACAAGTGAAAATTGAGAAGACGATTGCTGTGGTAACCGGTGCCGGTAGTGGATTAGGCGCTGCCTTTGCCAGTGCTTTGGTCCATAAAGGAGCAGTGGTTTATGGTCTTGGCAGAAATATGGAGAAACTCCATGCCCTTCACCACACCTTGGGAGATTCATTTATACCTATTGGCATAGACATTACCGACCAAACAGCAATCAACGATTGGGTAAACAAAACCTTTTCCGATTCCTGTGTTCCGAATATTCTCATCAACAATGCCGGGGTGGGCTATTTGAAGAAGATAGAAGAACTTTCGTTGGCGCACTGGCATGAGATGATCAACACTAACTTAAACGGACTATTCTATCTGACCTCCTCTATAGTTCCGATCATGAAGCGAAATCGGAATGCTTACCATATTATCAATATCGGTTCCACCCTGGGAAAAACAACGAGCTCAGATAGTGCTGCCTACTCTGCTACTAAATATGGATTGCAGGGCTTTAGCGAAGCCTTATTCAAAGAGCTGCGCTCATTCAATATCAAAGTAACCTGCGTTAATCCGGGAAGTATAGACACGCATTTTTTTGAAGATTCGGGGATAAAACCACATCACCGCATGTTGCAACCTAACGACATCGCTGCTTTAGTCATGCATATTTTAGAAACCCCCGATAATTTATTAGTTGATGAAATTACGTTGCGCCCTTTAATGCCAAACGCCAGTGAATAATCACTCCTTTCAAGCAACCGGTGGAGAGCCGAGACGGCGCGTACTATACAACTACAAACAAGTCATCTCTTTCGCTCTTCTAAAATTATTTTTTGTCACTGGAGAGATTATGCAATAATGTACTAAGCCTTGAATGCTGTTTATAATATAGATACAACAAGTCCGCACAATTATCTTCATTTGCAGACTATTAGGGTTCGATGGTGTCACCATATCTGTTCTAAAGAATTTTTACTAAAGATTGGTGGATTCCAAAATCCCCGGGTAAAGAATGAGTATACAACTTTAGTTGGCCTTCACGCTCGCATTAGTGCTTTTTGGCGCGGTGCGTTATTCTTGTATAGTCACAACGATTGCTTTTTTGAAAGCAGGAGAAAAAGAAATTCAGGGGCTTGTTGATCCGGCAAACCCACTGTAACTAAAAGATGACAAGTCAACATGAAATTTAATCAAAACAACTCCTCCACACGGAGCGGAGTATTAATAACCATTTATCAACTATAAATCACAGCTACTATGAAACAACAATCCATTCTACTATTTTTTCTCGTACTGGCAGGTCTAGCAGCCATCGTCTTTATCTATGTTTATCTATCGTCCAAAAATGTGAAGTCGGAAGAACAGGGAATGGCCAATCCTTTAAAAAAACGATTTTGGTTTATCCTGATCCTGTTTGTGATACTGGGAATCTTTGCCACGGTTACTATTCCCAAATCCCCTTACTATCTTTTTGAAAACGAAACACCGGCAAAGGTGGTTTATGTATCGGCTATGCAATTTGCCTTCGTGATGTCAGAAAAGGCCATAGATCCTCTACGACCTTCGGGACAAGCAATTGAATTACCGGTCAACCAGTTGATTGAGTTTAGGGTGACCAGCACAGACGTAAATCACGGGTTTGCCATTTATAACGGAGAAGGCACTTTACTGACACAGACTCAGGCTATGCCCGGCTATGTCAATCGGCTGCGCTATAAATTCAGCGAGCCGGACACCTACAAAATCTTCTGTCTGGAATATTGCGGAATGGCTCATCAGGGCATGGCATCCTCATTCATTGTTAAATAGATCATCAAAAAAATAGAAACTATGGAATCAATTAAGTCAAAAAAAATCACAGCAGTTTGGATTATAACGATACTCACCTTGTTCGTGGTCAGTATTGTTTTGGGTATTCTAATGCGGCTCAATCAAGGCGGCATGATAGAACAAACACCGGTCGCATTTTATGTCAATATGACCACGCACGGCGTAACCATGATTG
The DNA here is from genome assembly GCA_016722375.1 of Bacteroidota bacterium. Taxonomy (NCBI): domain Bacteria; kingdom Pseudomonadati; phylum Bacteroidota; species Bacteroidota bacterium. Next base: position 250,049 of record JADKJG010000005.1, read on the forward strand.
GAATTTGGTTTGTGGCAGGCATGGTGTCCGTCAATTTTCTAATGCAGCGCTATGTAAAGACCAGCTACACTATTAATATGCTTGCCTTAATACTGACGGTTATCGGGGTACTGATGCTCTGGACCTCTACCTTTATCGGTAAGTTTCACGCGGGATGGACTTTCCTTTATCCTTTACCGCTCAAGGTGATGTGGGCAAAATGGGCTACTCCCGTATTTTATCTTTCCCTAACTATTTTGGCGGTGGGATGGCTGATCTGGTGTCTAAGTCTCATCGCGCAGATACTTAAAAAATACTCCCTATCAGAGGCATTTGCCTGGCAGCATTTTAAAAAGAACCCGAAAGTAGAGACGCCTCCTTTCATACTCATCAGCATGATTACGCTCGTGGGCATCACCACTTGCCTGATAGCCGCAGCAGTGCTGGTGGCGCTCACGGCTGCCGAATATTTTTCAAATGGCGCTTTTGTAAATGATGCGTTGTTAATGAAAAACCTCACCTATTTCTTCGGACATACCATTGCCAACGAGATGCTCTATTTGGGGCTCGCGGTTATCTATGAACTGTTTCCCGAAATTAGCGGAAGACCGAAATGGAAAACTACTTGGTATGTAGCGGTAGCATGGAACTGCACACTGGTATTTATTCTCACTGCTTTTTTGCACCATTTATACATGGATTTTGTGCAGCCCGAAGGTTTGCAAATTGTGGGCCAGTTTGCCTCCTATTTAGCCAGCTTACCGGCTGCCGGAGTGACCGTGTTCAGTATTTTTATAGCTGTTTATCGCACCAAGATCAATTGGTCTTTGCCCAACCTATTATTTTTTATCGGCGTTGCCGGATGGGTGATTGGCGGTATGGGTGCAGTCATTGATGCCACCATCAGCAATAACATAGTGCTGCATAACACTTTATGGGTACCGGCACACTTCCACACCTACAACGCTATGGGAAATGTATTATTCAGTCTGGGCTTCTTCTATTGGTTTGCCACTTTGGGTACGGAGAAAATAAACATGGGAAAATACACCAAGGTGGTATTGACCTTACTTCTTATAGGGGGCATCGGATTTCTTTTAGCTTTCTATCTCGGCGGGGCCGACTCTATTCCGCGCCGATACAGCAACTATCCGGCAGAACTTGCTTTGGGTGCGCCTTTGGCTACCATAGGAGCCGCCTTTGCCTCCATCTATTTAATTGCGATTCTGATTTTCTTCTTTACTATTTCTAAAGGATGTGTCAAAATACTCTCCTCACCATCTTCCTGATCGGTGGGGGCTTTCTTGCCATAGGGCAGACTGCTTCATCCCCCATTGGAGAGGAGACAAACATTTATCAAAAAATATACAACGCGCCGTTCGTTACAACCGATACCCCAACCGTTTCAATCAGCGAACTGTACCAAAAAAAACCGCTGTTGCTTGGGCGTATCTTTACGCGCTGTTCGGGGGTATGCAATCCGTTTTTATTGCAGCTAAAAGAAGCCTTGCCGCTTGCCGGCAATAACAATTCGGTGAACGTGCTGATTGTCAGTTTTGATCCGCGAGACAGCGTGAACAACATGAACCTATTAGCTCAAAAATTGGCTTTAGAAAATAACGAGCAATGGACCTTTGCCATAACAGACAGTATAGACCGGCTCACCCAATCCATTGGATTCTATCCGGTGTGGGACAGTGTAAAACAGCAATACGATCACGATGCCCTTTTGGTGGGGATCAATAAAGATGGATACATCACCAAGAAGCTGATAGGGCTTCGGTCTGCAAACGATTTGAGCCTGTTAATCGGCAGCGTCCATAATATTTTCTCCCCTACCTATCGCTTGCCGGGGAAAAATGATTTGTTCTCTTGCTTTAATTATGACCCTACCACCGGCAAAAACACGCCCGGCCTAGGACTGCTTTTCATAGCGCTTCCGGCGGTGATCACCGTGTTGCTGCTCGCCTTGATCAGCTATCTGGTTCGGAATAAAGCCAACGACACGACTGTTACAAGCTAATGACAGCGCTGCGGTAACCATACGTATTTTAAAAACCTCCTGGCTATTTATCCGTAGGCTAATTTGCGCTGCCGACTTTCATCTCGGCCACTGCCGTATAACGATCCCTATAAAGCACCGGACAGAGAGGAAGCAAATCCCGAATTTTTTCTGCTAGACGGGAAACAAACTGCTCTTCCTTCTATCACAAAGCCACTGTCCGTAACCGAGCCTATCACCTATTAATATGTTGCTCCTTAAATACCGTATAAAATACTCATACGACAGACTCTTCCAATTAATTTCCCTTAAAGGCCTCCTTATCTACACCATATTCTTGGGTATTTCTGCCGCTAACTTGCCTGTTTCCGTGGCGGACTTGCCTATTTCTGACACAGATTTGCCTATTTCCGCCTCAGAAATAGCTATTTCTCTCACAGACTTACCTATTTCCGTGATGGACTTCCCTATTTCTGCGCCGGACTTAGGTATTTCTGTGTTGGACTTCCCTAATTTCGCGGCGACTTGTCCTAATTCCGTCACGAACTTCCCTCATTCTGTCGCGGTTTTGCCTCATTCTGTGACAGAATGAGTCTGGATATTTGCGGAAAATCCATGAATTAACAGAAAAATACGAAAGGATGGCATATTATGATTGTTTTAATTCATGTTTGATGGAAAAGCTGAAAGAGGTGAAATACAATCTGTCTCTTCCGCTTATCTATCATAGATGTTTGGCATAAGATAAACTAGCTCCTGTTTTTGATCGAATGACATAATCCTCTGTAAGTGATCTATTTAGGGACTGAATAGTTTGGAAACTATGAATCTATATAGCTCGGATAAGCAGCAAGAAGATAGGAGAAATAAAGAGTCCTTTGGGTGACCTCGATTTGTAAAAATTATAAATTTGCTTGGCTGGGATACCTGCACCCTTTGGGGAAAGAGATGCGGGCATAAACAAGTTATGCCTCACCCTAAAAGACGACAGTGCTAACATTAGACAGACAAACGAGAAATAAATACCAACGCTTCGCAAAATAAAAAGAGAAGCAACGCCACCCATAAAGCCGACACACAATTGCTTCACATTTTATTTTGCCCAACCACACCATTGACCGCTTGACGTTTGTGAATAACTTTTTGTGGACTTTTATTGTCCATAAATTTCCAATTTATATCTTTGGACAAAAATTGTCCTGATGCTAGCTAAACAGAAATTCAAGTCATTTGGGGAACACCTCCGAACATTGAGAGCAGAAACGGGGTTGCCTTTGAGAGAAGTTGCATCTCAGCTTGGCATTGACCCTTCGCTACTTGCAAAGATTGAACGCAACGAAAGACAACCGACCAAACAACTCATCAAAGAAGTAGCAAGCTATTTCAAGGTTGACTTGAAAGAATTACAAAACGAATTTCTAAGCGACCAAATCGCTTACAAAATTTTAGACGAAGAAGCGGACTTAGAAATTTTGAAAGTGGCAGAACAAAAAGTATCTTACTATAAAACACAACGCAATGGGTAAAACATTAATAAGAAACACAGAACTCCCGACATTTTTTGGTGAAGTGCAACTGAAAGGTGAACGCTTACTTGCTGACTTTTCACAAAAGCAAAACGAAGAACCAATTTTGTTTTACCAGCACCCACACGGAGAACTTTGGCAAGGCAATAGTATTGCTTGGCTCAAATCGTTGCAGACAGAAAGTGTTGATTTAATTTTTGCCGACCCACCTTACAACATAAAGAAAGCAGATTGGGACACATTTGAAAGTCAAGAGCAATACATAAAATTTTCGATGCACTGGATTGAACAAGCTGCAAGAGTTTTGAAACCGACAGGCACACTTTTCATTTGCGGTTTCTCTGAAATTCTTGCAGACTTAAAACATCCGGCTTCAAAACTTTTTAAATCGTGCAGATGGATTATTTGGAATTACAAAAACAAAGCAAACCTCGGAAGTGATTGGGGACGAAGCCACGAAAGTATTTTGCATTTTCGTAAGACAAAAAATTTTACCTTCAACATTGACGAGATCCGTATTCCATACAGCGAACACACTTTGAAATATCCGAGCCATCCGCAAGCGGAGACAAGTCAATACAACAACGGAAAAAATGGAAATCATATTTGGGAACCAAATCCGCTTGGAGCAAAACCAAAAGATGTTTTAGAAATTCCACAAGACATTATTGAAGTGCCAACAACTTGTAACGGGATGCACGAAAAGACTCCACACCCAACACAGAAGCCGGAAGAACTTTTACGAAAAATTATTTTGGCATCATCCAACATTGGCGACACAGTGCTTGACCCATTTTGCGGAAGTGGAACAACTCCTGTTTGTGCAGAGCAACTTCAACGCAAATGGTTGTCTTGCGACTTATCGCCAGAGTATTTGGATTGGGCATCAAATCGAATTGAATTAGTTGAAGATTGGAGCATTGACAAATGGATTAAATATGATTTTGAAAATCAAAAAAGACGCAACTCTATAAGATGACATGCGAAGCATTCACGAACACCTTTAAAATAAAATTATACTGTGAGTAACTTAAAACAACTCGTAAACAAAGCTAAAGACAAAAGCAACTTCGTTGACTTGAAAGCATACATCGCATTTTGTGATGAGTACTTGAATTTCATCAGCGACAATTTGCAAGCAACAATCGTTTCACAAAATGAAAATCACTATTGCTTTTATCAATACAAGAAAGAAGGAAATTTTCAAATTACAAGACCAATTAATTCAAAATTGATGTATGACGCGAAAGCATTTTTAAAAACATCAAAAGAGTTTTTGAAAATATTGCGCAGCATAAAAACCATTGACAAAAAAGATGAAGCAATTCGTAACATCTTAAACAATGCAACATACACCATACAACAATCTGTAGGTTCAGCTTTGGACGGTTTACCGGCAGGGCAATCAAACACTGCAAGAAAACTGAATGGCGATTTGTTTGAACATTTCATTCGCTTAATCATTCGTGAAATTGGAATTACTTGCAATGCAGGTGTAATTCAAATTCCAGTAATCGTTGACAGCGAGCCGCAGTTCAATATGAATTATCAGCACGATTTAATTATTGAGAAAGAAGGAGATGTAAAAGTTATTGGCTCAATTAAAACATCGAGCAAAGACCGAATTGATAAAATTTTCATTGACAAGTTTCTTTACAACAAACTCACTGAAAAAGCAACACCACACATTGCAATTTTCTTGAATGATGTTCAAAGGAAAAACACAAAACGAGAAAATGAGTATGGCGTAAGTGCGACCTTTCTTCCAGGACATTTCAAAGGTTACACAGTAAAGTTAAATCCGCTTGACGGAGTTTATTATTGCGACATCAGACCGAACATGAGAACAGAAAGTATTTTGAAAGACCACATAAAAACATTTGACAACTTACTCATTGAAGACATTTGGAAATTCATATAGCCAACGCATTTGCACTCACATTTTATTTTTTGCAACGCACAGTGCAACCGCAGAAAAAATAAAAAAGGAGTGTAAGCAACCGCACGCTGACACTGCAAACTTGGGCCGGCAGACCCCTCAATACAAAGCACACACTTCTATCAGCCTAACTGGGCTTAGGCTGTGCCTACGTCCTGCAAATTTGCAACTTATAAGTGTTCGAAACCTTATTGTTTTAGTCTAAGTATCAAGGCTAAAGCCATTTAATAAGAGCCAGTTCTAACCGCGCTGAAGCGTGGTGTTATAAACCGCCATTCATGGCGGAGTAGTGTGTGTGAAGGGGGTTGGCTTTAGCCACAGATTATCATGTTTCGAACGCTTATGGGCACGGCCTGCGCCCAGTTGGGTAAACTAGCTTAGCGCAGAGGCCTCAATGCTTCGCAACTGGAGAGCGAAAGTAAATTTATGAGTTTGGTTATTATAAGTGCCGGATTTCCTTTACTTTCATTTCTGATAGGTCCTTAAGGCATCTGCCAAACTCATGAGAAAAATCTTTTTTCTTTCCGTTTTTCTCTTTTTCTCTTTCCAAATTCGGGCACAAACACCGGGCGATTCTAAAGCGACGCAAGTTGAGGAAATGCGCAAATTGAAGAAGCAGATGATAGAAGAGCAAAAAACCATACAGCAGCAAACTGAATGGAATACGCAATCGTCGCAACAGGAGATCAAGAAACTGAATCAGGACAATCAGCAAAAATCCATTCAAATTCAAAGCAGCAGACAGGAGGCCGAACGGGCGCATCTGGATGCAAGCCAGGCCCGAGTAGATTTGGCTCGTGCAAAGAGTGAGCTAGATGTGAAGCAGCATGAACTGATCGAGACCGATGCATTGATTGATTCGGCTAAAGCGAGGTTAGCGATAACGCAAAGCCAATTGCAGGAATCTGAGTTGGTGGTTCACAGAACAAAAGAAGCATTGCTTCACCAAGAGGATAGTGTCAAAATGCAGAATTTGCTATTGCACAACCAGCAAATGGAAATAGATGCACAGGATCAACGCAACCGTTGGTATATTATAGCGGCTGCTTTGTTGTTGTCTTTCTTTGTGGTATTAGGCGCTTTGCTCGTTACCCGTCAACGATCTATCAAGGAGTTGTCCGGGAAAAATAAAGTCATTGAAGAAGAAAAAAGACGCAGCGATGAATTGTTGTTGAATATTTTGCCGGTGGAGGTGATGCAGGAATTAAAAGAGCATGGCAAAACACAGGCGCGCAACTATGCCAAAGCCACTGTACTTTTTGCCGACATTAAAAACTTTACAGCCATCAGCGAAATCTTATCACCCGATGACCTGATTGAGGGCCTGGATGCCTATTTCGAACGATTTGATTTGGTGATAGAAAAGTATGGGATAGAGAAAATCAAAACCATTGGCGATACGTATGTATGTGCGGGTGGCGTCCCTACAAAGAATGATGTCAATCCGCATGAGGTGGTGCAGGCCGCCCTTGATTTTCAATATGAAATTGGCAAACTTAAACGAGAGCGCGAGGCCGTTGGAAAAATTCCTTTTGAATTTCGGATAGGCATCCACACCGGACAATTAGTAGCGGGGGTGATTGGAATTAGAAAGTTTGCCTATGACATCTGGGGCGATACCGTGAATATGGCTGCCCGAATGGAGCAGACCAGCGAAGCGGGTAAAATAAACATATCAGGAGCGACTTATGAATTGGTAAAGGACAAGTTCGCCTGTGTTCATCGGGGCAAGATTGAAGCGAAGAATAAAGGAGAAATTGACATGTACTTCGTTGAAAAAGCTACGGGTTTTGTTTAATCCACAATATATTTTTACTGCGTGAAGAAGAATTATCAGAAGATTGAAGAATATGTAATCGCAAAACTAAAGTCTGAATTGCCTAAGGATTTATATTACCACGGGTATCATCATACTTTAGATGTTTTGAGATCTGCCGAGCAGATTGGACAAGAGGAAAACCTTTCGGAAGAGGAAATGTTTTTGCTCAAGGTGGCGGTCCTGTTTCATGATATTGGTTTTACGAAAGTTTATAAGAGCCATGAGGAGAAGGGCTGTGAAATAGCGGAAACGGAATTGACCAGATTTGGATTTAATTCGGCTGATCTTCAGACTATTTGTGGGATGATTATGGCCACAAAAATTCCGCAGAACCCTAAAACCAAATTAGAGCGGATTATCGCTGATTCAGACTTAGACTATTTGGGGACAGATAAATTCAAAAAGATAGGGAAAACTCTTTATGACGAAATGAAGATCTATCTGAATTTAGAGAGTGAGCGGCAATGGAATATCATCCAGATGAACTTTCTAAGGACCCACAAATACTTTACAGACTTTTGCAAAAAGAACCGCGAGGCTGAGAAGGAAAAACATCTGGAAGAAATTATCAGTATCGTGAATTCCTATGATTGAGCGTTGTTCTGCTTGGCAGATTTCTCGTTCAAGGCTCTCAATCTCCGGCATAAGGTTTTAATGATTCCCTTCGCTACTTCTATACGGCTTTCCATCAATTCGTAAAAAGGTTCCTGATCAATTTTAAGCAGAAAGGTTTCTGATTGAGCCGTGGCGCTGGCAGACCTGGTTTCGGTATCGAGCAAGGCCAACTCACCGAAGAAATCATTCTCCTTCAGAATGGCCAGGCTATGACTGCCTTTATGAATATTGACCGCTCCTTTAAAAATGATATACATGCTATTGGCTAGGTCGCCTTCATGAAAAATATTTTGCCCTTCTTCATATTCTACTTCTTCCAAAATCTCCGCTACTTCTGCCAACACCGTTTCGGGTGTTTCTTCAAACAGGCTTAGGGATTTTAGCAGCAGCACTTTCTCGATCAGGATAAGGCGCGATTCAAAAGGAGGGTTCTTGCTTGACATTTTAGTTTAGTTCTGATTTAATTTTTTGAGCCACTTCCAGCAGTAAGATATCCGAATCGTCCTTCACCGCATTCAGCCAGTTTTGTTTTTCTGGACTTCGATAATATAACGTCGAGTGCAAAGCGGTTGCTTTTGTCCACCGATGGAAGGGGTGTTTTTTGTTGCTTAGTATGGTATCAATAATGCCCGGATAGCTCAAAGGCTGTTTAAAATATTCTCTTAATCCGGCACACTTTTCAGCGATGGATGCCGGCTCATATATGCGGATAAATTTCTGCGCTATTTCTTTGGGCACCTCAATTTCGATCACCTCAAAGGCATTAGCGATACTTTCCTTTTTGTTAAACTGGAAAGCGCTTCTAGCTTTCATCATCATTTCCCGGTTATATGTGAAGGAGAAAAGTAACAATAGTGCATTTCTGATTTCTTGCAACTCCAAGTAAAGCGCATCAATTAATAGCTGTGCCGTAGAATTTTTTTCTAATTCTTGAATCATAAAGATAATGGCAATGGCAGATGTAGTATATTGATTCATGAGGGCGATATGTCCCTCGCGGTTATGGGGGTTTGTTTTAAACGCACATAAATGCAGTGCATGGAAAATATCTATCTGAAAGGAGGGTAATTTCCACACCAATTTATCGAGAATTTCAGAAACTTCCGCTGTACCAATTTTTCCGAGAAGTAAAATCAATTTGGTTTTTTGTTGGCGACTCAGTGAGGTGCCGGTCAATGTGCTTTCTAATTGAGGCAAGGCGATATTTCCAATGTGGCGCAGTGCATCCAGAATAATTCCTTCATGCTTTTTTTGTAGAAATAGATCCAGCAACGGAGGAACCGTCCGCGCGTTTCGCACCGATCCGCAAGCAATGATGGCCGCCTTTTGCACCGCAACATCTTCATCTTTGAGCAAAGTGAGCAAAGGCTTGTAGAAGGAATCTACTCCCAACTCACCAATGATTTCAGCTCCCATTTTTCGTTCCTTGCTATCCACCGAACTAATCAGTTGAAGCAGGCGCTGACCGGCGGTAACCACCGCTCCGATACCCCCGCTGGTCATTAATCCGATAATGGCCGATTTCATCAGCCGCTGGTCTGCGTCTTTTACATACACATCCAAATTTTCTGACTCGTCAGGAAGCAACATACATTTAGCCTTCACCGCTTCGGGCAGCAGCCCTGTTTCCGTTCCCGCCGCTATGATTTTTTCAATGTAGGGCAAGGCGGCATAAACCTTTTTTCGTTCTGCTAATTTAATGGCTTCCATCCTCACTTCGGTCATGGGATGTTCTAAGGCTTTCAATACTATCTCTTCCTTGTCTTCAGCATATTGTTTTTCAATCAGGTTCAGAATATAGATAGCCTCTCCTTGCTTGCAGTCGCTAATTTTCGACTTCAACACAGCAAGAGTTTGTTCACTATTCATATCCATCTCTTGTCCAATGGAATAGCGTTTATCCAGAGCCGTCACTAAGGTTTGTACGTACTGCCGATCCACTACAAATATCATAATGACCCAAACAATGAGTAGCGTGAACAACAAATAGCTGAGCAAATACAAATCCACTCCGCCGGAAAGTTTTATCAGTGAGTAAAGCATAAAACCGCTGAAGGCCAGTGCGAATGGGTCCATCACGCCCTTCACGATGGTATGTCCTTTCAGGCGCAGAGAAGATGAAAGAGGCTGCATGAGCGAAAGGAAAACCGGGTCTTGCAGGGAGGTCTTTAATACTTCGGTAATGATCATCATCATTCCGAATAGATAAAGCAAGGCGGAATGATTTTCGGTAAATAAGGGAAGGGCTATAATGGCAAACAGAAAAACAAAAAGAATAATTGGGCTGATCAGCAGAGACCCTCTTGTGCCCAACACGTTGGTTAATCTTCCGGTTAAAATCAGACGAATAAAAATAGCCAGGATTCTACCACCGGCGTAAAAGGCTGCGATAAAACTGGCCAATTGCACATCGGTCTTCATCTGGTGTTTAATTTCTGAGTAGAACGAAAAGCTGATAATCGTTACGCAGGTAACGATGATAAAAGAAAGAAAGGCCACTAGGGCAATCATCCGATTACCGAAAAATCCTTTCAACATTTCCTGCCAACTCACGGTGACTTTATGGGCGCGGTGGTGTTGGTGTGTATGTGCTACATGAACGGTTAATATCCCTGAACGTTGGAGCCTGAAAAAGAAGATCAATGAAATCAGAATGGACCCCCCCGCCACCACCAGCATCCCGCTGCTACTAAAAATTTTTATCAGCGCTGGCACCGCTGAATAACCAATCAACTTGGCAGGAATATCCCCCGCGCCTATCATACCAAATAGTCGTTTGCTCTGCCGGATGTCAAACTGAAGAGCAGCCAAGCCCCAGAACTCTAAATTGCTGAGGAGATAGATAACGTAATACCAGCTAAACATCAGGAACAAAAACCAGACATTCTCCGAGTTTTGATAGAGCGCATAAAAAGCAAAAATGCTCAGGCCGATAAAAACAATGACAAGGGGAACCAGTTTATTGATAGACAGCGCATGTTCCACCTTGCTGTATGCGAAGCCCGTTATAAATAATAAAAGGGCAGAGAACAGATAAACCTTGGGCAATTCATGAACAGCAAAATGTTGCAGAAAAAGCGCAAACGCTACCGTATTGAAAATCGCTACTCCGGCCCCCTGAAAAAACTGTAGCCAAAACAGATTATTTACCAGCCACGCCTCCTCCTGTCGGATGTTGAACAAATGGAGAATTTTATTTTTCATAGAGTCGGTCCCCTGTGGAAGCTAATTTAGTTTTTATTCTGTTTGGCCTCTATTTTTTTCTGATAGAACTCTTTGCTGGCAACGTATAAAGTCTTATTGATAGCGGCATATACCTTACCACTTTCATCTTCAAATTTTAGGGGCAAATCAAAAACATATTCACCTTTCATCGCCACCTGTTGTCGTATTTCATCTATCATTTCATCCTGAATCAAAAACCGACACTTCATTTTTTCCGTCGCCGGACGAAGAAACCGAATATGGGCTGCTTTATCCCATACCACATAATCCTTTCCCAGAATCCTCATGAACATGAGCATAAAGTGCGGATCAATCGAACTATAAATACTACCACCAAAAATTGTTCCCACCCGGTTTACGGTCCGCAAGTTTAAAGAAAGGCGCACATGTACTTCTTTGAAATCAGCAGCAATAAAAGTCACCCTACCTCCACTGCAAAAAATACAAGGCCAGAAATTGTATGCCCAGCGCAACAAGGTCGTTCCGCCCGACTCTTTTCTTTCAGTTTTAAACAGTTCCATGCTCCTGCATTTTGTTCTATAGATTCTTTTATATCAATTCGCCCCCTCAAAACAAATGATTTATGACGACAAGCACTAAAGCAAATACAGAGATTCATGGAAAATACGCCCGGCTGCTCATCAACTACTGTCTGGATGTAAAGAAGAATGACAAGGTTTTTGTGTCTTCTTCTTATCTCGCCGAACCGCTGCTACGTGAAGTGGTGAAAGAAATTTATCTCGCCGGAGGAATTCCGGTGTTGAATGTTGAATTAAATGGTATTGGTGAACTTGCTTTGCAATATGGAGAAGAACACCAGCTATCTTGGGTGAACCCCATGCGGAAACATGTGATGGAACATTTCGATTGCTATCTCAACATCAAAGCATCTTTTGAAAAAGGAAGTGACGAAGTAAACATTGAACAACCTGAAAAATTCAAAATCTATCAGAAGGCCCAACAGGAGTTGAACAAAATATATTTTGAACGGATTGGCAATGGCTCTATGCGTAGATGCTTGTGCCAGTATCCTACTAAAGCTGCCGCCGATGATGCGGAACTGGGTTCAAAGAATATGAAAGGTTTGTTTATCAAAGCTGCAATTTGTATGAAGCCGATCCGGTGGCGAAGTGGTTGGAAATGCGCAAGACACAACAGGTTTATGTGGACTACCTGAATAAAGTGGACAAGGTTCAATACAAAAGCCCGGATATGGATATTTCATTTTCTGTGAAAGGAAGAAAGTGGATGAACAGCGATGGTCGAGCTAATATGCCCAGCGGCGAAGTATTCAGTGCACCGGTGGAAGACAGTATGAATGGGAAAGTGAAATTCAGCTATCCTACTATTTATATGGGTAAAGATGTAACCGGCATTTCGCTCGAAGTGAAAGATGGACTGATTGTGACATGGGATGCCGAGCAGGGGAAAGAAATTCTCGACAAGGTTTTTTCGGTAGAAGGTGCCCGTCAATGGGGTGAGGTGGCTATCGGCACGAACTATAATATTCAGCGCACCACGCGAAACATTCTATTCGATGAAAAAATCGGCGGAAGCATCCACATGGCGGTGGGGCAATCCTACAAACAATGCGGCGGAAAAAATGAAAGCACCATCCACTGGGATATGATTACCGACATGAAGAATGGAGGAGAAATCCTGGCGGATGGAGTGAAGATTTATCAGGACGGGAAGTTTTTGATTTAGCACTCCGCTACACTCGCAGTAGGCACGGGTCACCATCCCGCTTTTCGCGGGATGATGCACCAGAAAAATTTACAGAGTTGCGTGTGCAACGCAAACACCACTCACCTCTCCGTATCCAAGGCGACCCACGGCATACACACGTACCCAGTACATCCTGCCCGGTTCCAGATGGATAATATCGCATCGGCTGGACAACACTATCTTGTGGAGGTAAAAAGAATCCGGTGACGGACCCTCGTCAGAAATCTCCACCGCATAAGCGCCGGCACCAATCACCTTGTCCCAAATTGCATGAATACTTCCGGGAAACTTGCCGCCCCTCAGGCGCAGGTGCAACACCATGCCCACTGGTGCAAGAGGTCGGGGCTCGGCTGTTACGCCGAATCCGCTGGATAGGATAACCGTTCCCACTCCGTCCGAAACATCCTGTACATACGCAGCCAGTCTGCTGATCAGCGCAAGCAACGCAGCCCGCCTCTGGCGCATAATGTAGGTTTTGGTCTTGCCCAAATCTTTTGCCTCATTATAGGCAACAAGCAGAGCATCCGTGGCTGTCTTGACATTAGGCAGCGTGGGAGAAGGTGCCGGAAAACTCAAATTTCCCGTCATCATGGATACGATGTGATACGCGCGGTCAATCTGATCCGCTGTTCTCAGCCTCGAAAATCCAATTTTAATTTTCGCCATATCTATGTTTTTGGTTAAAAAAATACAGAAGTTTTTTCAAGCGGGACTTCATTTCCCTCTATGCGGTTATCATGCATCGCGGTGTATGCGTAGATGAATAAGGCATACCATAAATATACACCATCCACTTTCTTCTGTTTCGTTATTACAGCGCTTTTATAAAATACCTGCTTTGTTTTGTACCCGATGCAGACAGTCTTTTTCTGCTATGCCAGCGACATAGGAGCGAAAGCTCTGAACTTTGTAGCAAAGTCCCTGAACTTCGGAACAAAAGTCGTGGCATTTGGAACAAAGTCCATGAACTTTGAGACAAATGCAATGAACTCAAGAACAAAAGCCGCGAACTTCGAAATAGAGTCCTTGGACTTTGGTATAAAAGCCATAGCTTTCAGAACAAATCCCATGAACTTTGGAGCAAAGACCATGAACTTCGGAACAAAAGCTGCGGATTCTGGAGAGATGCCCTTTGGGGCTGGGTTGTGGGTGAGGTTCTTATGGTTATTTTCACTTGATGAACTAAACACCGGAAACGGCGGGAGGAATATGGATTGGCGGAAGTACGAAAAGGAAATCTATGCAATTTTTAAAAGAGAGTTTCCAAAAGCTGAAATCACTAGTGATACCAAATTAAAAGGAAGATATTCCTTAATTAATAGGCAGATTGATATTCTGATTCAGGATTACGTCGCTGGAAATCGTATTACTATTGTTATCGACGCAAAATTTTTTAATCAGAAAATTGATGTTAAGGATGTCGAATGCTTTATTGGAATGTTAGCAGATATAGGTGTACATAAAGGATTACTTATCACCCAAGAAGGCTATACAAATGCAGCAATCAAAAGAGCCTACAATGATCCAAGTGATGTCGAACTCGATATCTTGAATTTCAAAGAACTAAAAGAATATCACGGTTTTTTAGCATTCCCTTTCGCTGGAGATATAAGTGTCTTTTTGCCAGCCCCTTTTGGTTGTGTTATTGATAATAGAACAAAAGAAAATGATTGGCTTGCTCTAATATATCAAAGGGGACTAACTTTTGAAGAAGCAGCGGATAAGCGAGAGTGGATGTACGTAAATTTTTGGGATAGAAGGATTAAAAATGTGTCCTTGGATGATTTGCTAAAAATTCAACTCGCAACGTTTGATGGATTAGAAGCACAAATCGAAATGGTGCCGACCATAAAGCGAGAAAGAAATAAAACCGCATTGCGCAAAGTAACAATCCCAACCTATCCAGCTCCGGAGTACACTGGGTTTGTAGAATTTGAGGATTTCATTTTTTATGCTGTCATGTTTTCTCCTATAGAACTAGAAAGCAAGAATATCCGAAAGCTGGAGAATATAATGATCAATGTTATTCCAGGAAAGGTGAAACATGAAAAGCCTGAAAGTGAACAAGTGATAGAATGAGAATCTATGAACGAAATATATTGTAAAGTTTATGACAGTAGAGAACCTTGCTGAAATTAGAAACTGGGTGATTTTAATTCTTGGTACAGTTGGCGCAATTGTTACCATAAAAACATTTATTGACAATACCCGTCAAAGAAAACTTGATAACACCTATAAGACCTTAGAATATTTAAGGAAGCATATCAGCAAAGATCAAATAGAGACTTTTGTCAGCTTATTTCACGCAAATAATCCGATAGGGGTTCCCGAAAATGAGTTTCATCTAGACAATGGACGAAAGGATTATATAGAAACAATGTTTTCTGAGGGCGGCTGTGGGAACGGTGATGTTCAGAATATGATTGAGGTTTTCAATTTAGTTTCTAAATCATTAAATAAAGGAATTTTTGAAGAAAATTTAATCTGGTACGAATACGGTCAGATTATGGAAACATGCTATCGCTGGACGAAATATTTGGAGGATAATATAGATGGGCAAGTCGACCTAAGAAGGAGAGAAGGAATGTCTGACGGAGATTATAAATTATTTCTAAAAGAGTGGAAAGGACAGTTAGAAGGAATGATTTCATTTTTCTTTGACTTTAATCTCTATATGAAAAATGCGACTAAAAGATTTTTGGATAGACCAACAAAGCATTATACCTATGCTGAATAACTTGTAAAACATTTCTTTGACACGGTTGGCAAGAATGCCTATCGAAGAGAAAATTAATAATGAGAACCTCAAAGGACATTTGCCTAATTTGCCAGAACCCGGAAAGAAAGGCTTCATCTATTGAATCCCACTTTACTCCCACTTGGATGATTGAGTCAGCAATTGGAGATAGGAACAAAGAAGAAGCAATATCTATTGATTTTAAAGAGGGAACGGGAGAGGTTCATTATGGAAGAGGAAATCTAAAAAACCAAGAAACTACAATAACCCAGAATTCTCATACCTGCAAATTCATATTTTGCTCGTATTGTGAAGATGCATTAGGCAAACTGGAAAGTAAATTCAAAGCTTTATTGGTCGAAAAAATTAGACAAGAGAAATATAAGGGGCAATTTACTATCAAGGAGTTAACCAAAGAATTAGCTCTTTATGAATGGAAGTATGATGCATCGGGGTTTTATACTTTCTTACTTTCTGTTGTATGGCGGCTTTGCTTAAGGATAAAGATTGAAGAGCAAATGGACGTTCTGCCACAAATACATTTTGAAACAATGCGAAAAAAATTATGCAAAGATTTGAACGCTTGTTTAGATGACAATTGCGATTGCCGAGTTGGCTTTACTCTACTGACCCATTTTGAAGTTGACAATAAGCGCGTAATAAGTGCGTTTCATAAAAAACTAAATCCTGAAGTATTTTTGCTTAATGATTTTGTAGTACTGACGCATTTCGAAACAGAATCAAAAACCGATCCCAAAACATTTGCTCGGATGTCTAATCTTCCAGAAATGGTTCTAAATGATGCTTGTATTAATAGAGAAGATGACAAAGCAAAAATCTTAATTGGGAATGAGAGCAAATGGAAAGACTTCTATGATTATTACTTCAAAGCTCAATTAAGCATGTATCCGGTAGAAAATATTCTTTCCGCCATGGGTCAAGTCAATGATAAGTTAGCCGATCCTATTTAATCTACCAGTGTCGTTGCGTTCATTATCGCCCCGATGGGTGCTTCGCCAACCTAACTACAGCTAATTACAAATAATATTCCATTGAAAATCAATTTTGAATATTTCCCGGCAATCTTCCGCTGTGTCTTTCTTTCTCACCCCCAGTTTATTCATCTCTTCCTCATTTCTTCAGCTGCCCTATCGGCATATCCTGAATTCATCTGGGAGTAGTCTGCGCCGGAAGGGGTGGATTAAACTTATACCAGCAAAGTCTTTATTGGCTTCATTGTACAAGCAAAAATACATTCTTAAAATTGCGCCCTCAATATGAAAGAGATCCACAACCCCATATTTGATGTGGTGCCCGCGCCCAAAGACAAAGGACCCTATACCTGGTCGGTGATGTTTAAGGGGAAGAAGTATGATGATGGAATAATATCCTTTTATGGAGGCGAGGCATACGTAAATATGCCCCCCGAAAAATTTCTTGATTTCGACGTTGCCTATCTTCCGGAGGGCTTTGATTACTATGTTAGTTTCGCGCCCACAAAATGCATTGAAGCGTTGGAAGGTGTTTACCTGAGACCTAAGAAAAAACCCTTCACCATGTGTTTTTGTTTCTCTGTTTACAGGCAGCACATTGAAAAAATGGATATCAACCCGTTCAAAGTCCTGGAGCAATTCATGGAAGCAGCCGCAGAAATTGGTTATCAAACATAGATAGACGACGAAGATTCAATGGATGATAATTGTTTCTACGCAGCGCCCCGAAACCCGGTGGAGGGTACCCTCTACGCACACTTCCAAAAGCACGTCGCCGTTTTCGAAGATCTGCTGCAACAAGCCCAAAGAGAAGTTTCAGCCCGGGTTAAGATTGGATAGACCCATGACACCCCGCCGTAGTTCGCATCTCCTGAGTGACGGTATAAATTTGCCCCCGGCAATATTTTACTAAATACGCAGGATGCGGAAAGGGGCTCACGCTCGCAAGCGACTTACCACCTCTTAACATCTCTACCCCATTTCTTTTATTTCTTTGCCGCCTTATGATGAGGTATATTCTATTCTTTAGTCTGTTATGGACTTCTGTGCTTCAGGCGCAACAAGTGGCCCAGCCCGGCTCTTCTGAAATTATTCAAGGTTTGAAGAAACTGAATACCGTCGGTTCGGTATTATACATAGCGGCTCACCCGGATGATGAAAACACCCGGCTGCTTTCCTATTTAGCCAAAGAAAAGAATCTGCGCACCGGTTACCTTTCCATCACTCGCGGCGACGGAGGACAAAACCTCGTGGGCAAAGAACAAGGCGATTTGCTCGGACTTGTGCGCACGCAAGAACTGCTCGCAGCCAGAAGAATTGACGGAGCCGAACAGTTTTTTACTCGTGCCAATGACTTTGGATATTCAAAGAGCCCGGAGGAAACACTGAAATTCTGGAATCACGATAGTGTGCTGAGTGATGTAGTCCGCGTTATTCGCCGCTTTCAACCCGACGTTATTATCTGCCGGTTCCCTACTACCGGTGAAGGAGGTCACGGTCATCACACCGCCTCTGCCCTGCTTGCCTTAGAAGCATTCGAAGCGGCTGCCGATGCCAACCGGTTTCCGGAACAGTTACAAGAGTTGAAAATCTGGAAAACCAAACGCTTGTTTTGGAACACCTTCAATTTCGGTGGAAACAACACCACCTCACCGGACCAGGTACAGGTGGATGTCGGTGTGTTTAATCCGCTGTTGGGAAAAAGCTATGGAGAGATAGCCGCCGATAGCCGCTCCATGCACAAAAGGCGGGGTTTCGTTTTCCAAAGACAGTTTTGTGGTTAATGGAAGTTTAGTTTTTCAAATCAAGTTTAGTGGTAAAAATCCCGCCCTTCGGGTAGCTGCCAAACGTAATCTGCAAGCGTAAAAGACCGTAACCAACAGACAAAAATATATGACAGAGAAGAAAAATATTTTTGTAATTATTGGAAGTGCAAGTAGAAATTCTGCAAACGAAAAGCTCGTAGACAATTTCGTTGATTTGACAAAGGACGTTTTTAATTTGACAGTCTTTAAGGACTTGAAAACACTTCCTCATTTTGACCCAGAACTTTCGGTAGGCAATACACCGACAGAAATAACAGAGTTTAGAAAAAGTATTGAAAACGCAGACGGAATTATAATTTGCACACCTGAATATGTTTTTAGCATACCAAGTGGTCTGAAAAATGGAATTGAATGGTGCATTTCCACTACAGTTTTCTCGGACAAGCCAATCGGACTTATAACGGCTTCTGCAAGCGGACAAAAAGGACACGAAGAATTGCAGTTGATTATGAAAACCGTAATGACAAAATTTACAGACGAAACAACATTATTAATACAAGGAATAAAGGGGAAAATAAATGAACAAGGACAGATTACGGACAAAAAAACACAAGAGAGTTTTATGAAATTTATTGATGCTTTTAAAAACATAATAAACTAAAAAAAAACGCCAGCAGCTAACAGCACCTACCCAAAAGTGGCGATTGGAACCAATTACAATACCCAATGAACCACCCGCAATATTCTGTTCGATGGAAAAATCGGTGGAAGTATTCACATGGCCGTCGGCCAATCCTACAAATAGTGCGGGGGAATGAATGAAAGCGCCATTCATTGGGACATGATCACCGATATGAAAAACGGAGGTGAGATTTGGGCCGATGGAGTGAAGATTTATCAGGATGGTAAGTTTCTGATTTGAGAAAATAAAAAAGGGGCTCACGAAAAGCCGTGAACCCCGCATTAACCACCAAACCCCCATTGGTGATTAAAATTATTCCTTATCGGAATATTGAAGGACTGATTTATGGCATTGGCAATAATACCTTGTCAATTACGTGAACGACACCATTTGTAGCTTCAAGGTCTGTAGTAGTGATGTTGGCAACACGACCGCTTCCGTCAGTGATTTTTGCACCGCCGGTCAAACCAATGGTAAATGTTTTTCCGGTAAGCAGCGGACTAACCACTTGGCCGTTGGTCAGGCTGGAGGATAACACCTTGCCCGAAACAACGTGATACTTCAGCACAGCTTCCAGAGTAGCACCCGGAAGATCGTTCAGGGAAGTAGCACCTAATTCCGTTAGAAGAGATCTGAAAGCGGCATTAGTGGGTGCAAATACGGTGTAAGGGCCTGCTCCGCTTAACACAGTAGCATAGTTGGTGGAAAGCCTGGGATCCGTTAATGCCGACACTAAAATGCTGAAGGTGGTGTCACCCGCTGCAATTTGAGTAATGGTTTGGGTGGGTGTTTCGTCTTTTTTGCAGGAAGAAACTGTCATAATTGCCACTAAGGTTAGAGCCGAGGCAAAGGTTAAAATTTGCTTTTTCATTCTTTGTTTTTTAAGTTTTGGTTAATTAATACTATCTAAAACACACAGAGTTCAAATTTGTTCGCGACTTTGAAATTATTTTTTGATTTCAGAGGAGAACGACCTGGAGACCTCTGTTGAAATTTGTTTAATTGGTTAATAAAATTGGTTAAAGGATGAATAACCCAATCTGACTTCTCCCCATAAGGGGTAAACTGTACTTACGTCCTATTAAGTAGGTAGCCTGCGGCTACCATACAGCCCTATTGGCAGATTAAATTTTCAAATAATCCGATGTAACCCTTCTTCTCTCTGATAATCGAAGATCTATTTATTCCCTCGGAATAATCGCCACTTCTTCTTCCATTTTTCCATCGCGGAACATACGGAGATAATGTTTTTTATGGTTCATCTCCTCGCTGCTCACGCGATAGTCGTAGTTGTAGATTCCTTCGCGCTGCAACTCGTTGTTTACATAAATTGTTTTCATGTGGTTGTCTTCATCGAACAGCGCAATCATCACCTTCACCGGTCGCATGCTGGCTATGGAATAGCCGATGCTGCCGGAATAAATAGTTCGGGTGGTGTAAGTGGGTTCCGCATAGGAAGATTCCGATTCATAGATTTTAGAGAGGGGAATCTTTTTTGCTTGAGCAATAAATCTTCGGAGGTGGTACATCATCAAAGTATCTTCGCTATAGATGGTGTGGAGGTCGTAGTCATTGGTCAAGCACCAGACGGCCTGCTGCGCCGCATCGCTTTGATAATTTTTTCGGTTGATTAGTTCTGACAGTTGCAGCAGGCTTCCGGTCGCCCGCGGACCCATAGAGAAGGGTGCCAATGGCGAAGGACCATGGTCATTCGCCTCGGTACACATGGCATACAGTTGGCTGTTTTTCTTTTGACCGGCGGGTAGGTGGATAGTGGCAGTTTGTGTGACTATCATGGTTTGATAGGAAGAATCGGCAGGCACTATTTTATAGCCATAGTCCAGATTGATTTGCAGGGCAATCCCAGATTTGTTCGATATCTTCATGGCCATAGAGGGGCCATAATGAGAGGAATAATCCCGAAGCGAAGTATCCGGTGAGTCTCCGCGGATTTCGACGGTCACCAGCTTTTTTTGTAAAGCGTTAGAAAGGCTGTAGGCGTTTTCGCTGTGTGCACTGAATGACCATAACAGCAGGACGAGGCAAGGGACGGAATAGGCATACATAGCTTGATATTTAGGATAATATATTAACGCAGAGGGGCAGTGATTTATTATATCAGGCCGCTTTGGGAAATTGGCCACTTGTCTCCAACAAAGGATTACTGTGCGGTTTTAGGATTGTGCGTCTTTAAATAAATGAGTACTTACGGTGGGGTTCCTTCTAACTTTCCTCCCAGTATTTGGATTTAATCCCGATTTTGTTTTTCGGGAAGAACTTTGTACATTGCAACTCAATTCAGTCCCAAAACTGGAATATATGGACAGCTTATTCACCCCAAGATTGTTCTTTGCGACCGATGTTCGCTTTGAGCTAGAACAGATTATTATTTGCCTCGTCGATGGAGAGGAGGTTTCCTATCCTTTAGCTTGGTTCCCTAAGTTGTATCAAGCCAGTCCGTTTCAACGAACAAAGTTTCATATCGTAGCCGGGGGTTACGTTATTCGTTGGCCTCAACTGGAAGTGGATATTTCAGTCAAGGAGTTGCTCCATCCACAGTCTATCGCCTGTTAAACTTTTTTGCAGATTTTGCCCATCTGAACCACCCGAAGCCGGTGAGTCGGGAAGATTATAAAACCTTGTATCAAGAAGCATTATGAGTGAGGAACAAAAAATTGTGATCGGAATTACTCATGCCGACACAAGAGGGGAGAATTATGGCAATTGGATAAAAGGAAACGAGGATTGGATTGAAGTCATTGACCTTTCATCAGATAAGGAAAATTGGGATGAGATTGCAGATTGTGACGGCATTGTGTTGACCGGTGGGTTGGATGCGCATCCTCGATTTTATAATAGTAAACGCGATAACTATCCCAACAAACCGAAAGAGTGGAACGAAAAGCGGGATGAATTTGAAATGCACGTATTTGAGACTGCTTTAAATTTCGACCATCCGGTACTGGCTATTTGTCGCGGCCTGCAATTGGTCAATGTTTCGCTTGGTGGGGATTTGATTCAAGACTTGGAAGAAGCCGGAAAAAATGATCATCGGAGGCATGGCGACCAAGATGAATATCATGGAGTGGAGGCCAAAGAAGGAACACTACTTCATCAGGTGACCGGAGCAATATCCGGAAAGATAAATACTGCGCACCACCAGGCCGCCGGAAAGATAAGCGAGGAGTTGATGATTAGTGCGACAAGTCCGGATGGGGTGGTTGAAGCCTTGGAATGGAAAGAGAAAGAAGGAGAACCCTGGATGCTTTGTGTGCAATGGCATCCGGAACGAATGGAGGATGGGGAAACAAATCCCTTTTCAAAAAATATCCGGGAAAGGTTTTTAGAAGAAGTGAAGCACAAGAAATATGAAAGCAATCAACCCATCCACTAAAAAGAAGATTCAGCAGAAATACTTTCAGCTTTGGAACTTCGCTTGCTCGTGCCGGACTAAAAGCCTTTACTATGACCAAGACTGGTCATAGTAAAATAAGCACCCTAGCTTATTTCGGCGGCTCAAAAATGCTGTTACATTTTTTACAAGTTCTTAATTCAAGGTTAGAGTAGAACTTATCCATCACAGCCGGCAAATCTTTTACAATATCCTTAACGGGCAATTTTTCTTCGTGCAGGAAAGTGCCGCAGTTTTCGCAATACCACTGGAAGCCATCGTTCATGCCCGCAGGGCGTTTTATTTCCATCACCAAGCCAACGGAATTTTCCGGCCTCCGTGGTGAATGTGGTGTCCGTGCTGGAAGGAGAAAAATATCTCCTTCGTTTATATTCATGTCTTTCACGTGTCCGTCTTCTACAATTTTTACCACAATGTTTCCCTCCAGTTGGTAGAAGAATTCTTCGGTTTCATTGTAATGAAAGTCTTTGCGCTTATTGGGCCCTCCGACTACCATCACAATGAAGTCGTCGTTGTCGCTATAAACTACCTGATTCATGACCGGAGGCTTGAGTAAATGGCGATGCTCGTCAATCCATTTTTTGAAGTTGAAGGGCTTGGTAATCATGGTGTTTGATTTTGATTTTTCAGAAACATTTCCATATACAGTTTATGAAGATAACCCGACTCCCGGATTTATACAACCTGCTATCCACGCCACAGGCCTTTTCATGCTATTTGCCCATTCTATTAAATAGAGCGAATTACCTTACCACAAACTTAATCACTCTTAGCTCGTCGAGGTAGGACACATGAATGAAGTAAGTAGCCGCCCGTAGCTGGCCGATAGGAAGGGCATAATCACTGCGGCCGCCGGGTAAAGTCAGCATTTCCTCTTGAATGATGAAGCGTCCATAGAGATCCGTAATATTTATTGTTACAATACCGGCTTTTGGCAAGATGAGTCCCAGTCTGGAATTTTCTCTTGATGGATTAGGAAAGGGGCCCACTAACTGAATGACTCCGTTAACTGAATGGCATTGACGGTTGTTGTCGGTTCTAGTCTCCGGCTCATCTTTATTGACATTTCTGGCTTCCACACAAACGTATGTGTTGTTGATAGCATCGGGAGATAGTACAAAACGAGCTTTGAATATATAGTCCATTCTTTGACCGGTGGTAAGGGCACCGGCCCAGTCCTCGGTGATTATTCCACCGGTTCCCAGTGATGCGAATAAGCGAACATCGGTAATCAAACGGGTGCCAAGATTGCTCATAGAGGCTGTGACGGTTACTAATACCGAGCCGTCGGTCTGGGGTTCTGTTTTGGTTTGAACATCATCAACCGAAAGATCGAGCAGGGTGGGTACTACAATGTACGTTTTTGCGGCGGAGTCCACACAGCCACTTCCCGAATAGGCGTGTAACACAATGCGAAAAGTGTCATTATCCTCGTACGTATGTGAAGGATTGACTAAAGCAGAAGAAGGCGATCCATCGCCAAAGTCCCAACTATAAGTATTGGCCTTGGTACTCTTGTTGCTGAAATTTACATCTAAAGGAGCTTCGCCATACAGAGGAGTATAGCCAAAAGCAGCGACCGGATTGGGTGTAACGCTGACCAATTTGGTTATCGAATCCTTGCATCCGCTTTGAGTAGTAACAATCAACTTTATTGAATAGGTTCCTGAATCTTTAAATACATGATTCGGTGCCGGTTTATTATAACTGCTGCCATTGATGTTCCATTGCCATTGGCTAATCGGCTCCGTTGGGGACAGGCTGTTTTGAAGGGGTGTATAGCGGGCATTAACGCAAGAAGAAATTTTGCTGAATGATGCGGTAGGCTTTCGGATGATTTGAACATTTTTCTGCACCGTATCCACACAACCAATGGCATTCTCTACCGTGAAGTTCACCACGTAGGAGTCGGGAATTGTAAATTTGTGTTTAGGATTTTTAAGGGCAGAAAGAAAGCTACCGTCACCGAAATTCCATTGCCATCTAACCACCGAATAGGAGGAGGTGATGTCGGTGAAAGAGGTAGAGTCGCCATCGCAAATACCGGAGTATTTAAAGTCGGCAATCAACTCATTAAATACCGATACGCTTCTGAAAGCGGTGTGTTCGCAACCGCGCGTGGTAGTTACTTTTAATGTAACCGGAATAATTCCTTTGTGGGGAAAAGAATATTCAGGAGTTTGTCCTTGCAGGGTATCTGTTTGGTTAAAAATCCATTGCCACTGGATAATGGTGTCTGTGATTAGAACAGAACTGTTGTCGGTAAACTTTGCCAACCCGCCCAGACATTGAATGGGGGGATAAGCGAAATCTGCTGTGGGAATTGATCCGATGGTGGCAGATTTAGTAATTCCATCTGTACAACCTGAGTCGGTGGTAATTAATAGAGTAATTGGATAGGTCTTCAGGCTGTCAAAAACGATTTTGGGATTTTGAAGTATAGAGGCCCCTACATTTCCGAAGGTCCATTTCCATGAACTGATGGGATCGGTAGGCACGGTCTGTGATAAGTCCATAAACCGAGAAGTATCAGAAAGGCATATACCTTGAAAGCTAAAATTAGCATTGGGTGCCAATCCTTTGATATTCACGTGGAGGGTGTCCCAAGCCCTACAGCTATTGCTGTTGATAGCCGCTACAGAATAATTTCCAGACGAAAAGATGGCGGGTGTTTGAGTGGTATCCCCATTAGACCAAAGGATAGATGTCAATGAGTTGGTATAACCAAAATTCAATCGGTTTCCCGAACAGAATGAAGTATCGGCTCCCACTGTATAATTAGGAAAATTATCAATGGCAACTTTGGCTGTATCTGAATTGAGGGTGCAATTTCCCGCGTCTTTTATTCGGACAGAGTAAGTGCCCGGATTTTTGATAATTATGGAAGGAGTGGTAGCACCGGTAGACCACGTAAACTGAAACCCGGAGGAGGGATAACCGGTGTTCCATTCAATAGAATCTCCTTGACACAAACCGATATTTTTTGGCAATTGATTGAAAACAATTTGTGGTCTGATTTCCATAGTGTCGGAAGAGACGTAGCCAAATATATCAGTAGCACGGACCCAGTATTTACCAAATTTGGTCGCAGTAATAGAGGAAGTGGTTGCTCCGGTTGACCACAGATAAGAACTGAATCCGGGAGTGGCCGGTATCGGAACAGAGACACAGAAACTATTCAAAATGGTATCGGCACCTAAATCAACATGCTTAGAATACTTAAACCGAAGATATCCTTCTATATTATTGATTCCGGTGCTGTCTATTGCATTGCTATAGACAATGATTTCTGCTATATCTCCCTGAAATGCAAAACTGGTGGCATCAGGGCGAGTGCCAATGGCAGAAAAATTGATCCCCGGTATTTGTTTGGATAAAGCAAGCGGAGGTTGTATGCCGTTTCGTGCCAAGCGATTTTTCTGGTATGAATAAATTGAATATGCAGTATTGAGAGAGGCGGTATTGGCAGCATATAAAGCATCGGTAGATGTAAGGTTGCTGTAAACACCATATCCGGCAGTGTAATACGAAGCCGCAGCACAAATTCCCGATTTGGTTCCTCCCAAGACATACTGTATCAGGTTGCTATTTGATGCATAGTTTCTAACCATAAATATGGTGAAATCGGTCAGCGAAATAGAAGTAAAGTTCAGGGTGCTTCCGGTAGAGGAAGACCCGCTGAACCTGAGTACAGGTTTACTATTCAGTTGAGCGATGCCACTTACAAAGGTTGGCTGTTTGTTGGCTGTAGGTTGTGCCGCCGTTAACGATGCTGGGCTGATATCTGTCCATGATGAAACTTTGTTTGCACTGCTGACCACATTTTTTTCGGCATCAAACCACGCAGCCAGTCCTGGAAAATTAGTAGGTCTATAAATTGAAAAACTACGGCTATACGACCATGATTGTGAACCGGATGGAGTGCTCGCTCTTACATGCCAGAAGTAAGTAGTTCCAAGAGCTAATGTTATTTGCACGTTGGTCCCGCTTATCCCCGTTTGGGATTGAACTAAGTTGCCAAATCCCGCATCCTGTGCAATCTGTATGTCGTATGTAACAGCACTGTCCACATTGTTCCACCGGAAATTGATGGTAGCGTCAGAAAAAACGTAGTCTTGTTTCGGAGATATTAGTCTGTAATGTTGAGCATGCCCGGACAGGCATATCAGCCAGCCTGTAAATAGAAAAAATATTTTGTACATAGGGCCGCGTCGGGTAATGTTTATACGATTATCCATTCAATCAAATCCAAAATTGGGTTCACTGAAACTTAAAAATCACGATTTCTAAAACCAAGTGCAATTTACCGTGCTTTCTAATTATCGACTTAGGTCTCTCTATGTAAAATATTAAACAGTCGTGGGCACTTGTGTAATATTAAGGACTATGTAGTTCCTTATTCGGTTGAATGAATGATTTCTTCAAACCGCTGAATCGTAGCCCGAATAGAAAATTTGTCCATTACAGTCTGCTTTGCTTTTTCCCCAATCACGTGCAATTGACTGGGATTGTTTTTTAATTGAATGACCAATGCCGCGACACCCTTATAATCTTGAAAGGGAAGAATAAATCCATTTTCGTTTGGCACAATCACCTCCGGGGTGCCACCGCCGCTGGTGGCAATGACGGGTATACCAAAGGACATAGATTCCAAAATAGAATTGGATACGCCTTCTGTTCTTGATGTGAGTACGGAAAGATGAGCAGCCTGAACAATGTCCGGAATATCTGATCGGTAGCCTAGGAATTCTACATTATGTATATGATTAGTTTGAACATAATTTTTGAGTTCCTCCAACATTTCCCCACCTCCAACCAGGTGGAACTGAATGTCTTTTTCAAGTGGTTGCACTTCTTGTGCAGCTTTCAGAAAGGTTATCGGATCTTTAGGATTATCTCGTCGTAGAGAAGCTACCATGATCACATGGAAACTATTCTTTGCAAAGCCTATTGACTCCTGTGCTTTATATCTAGAAATAGTTTCTGTTTCTGAAGTATAACAACCATTGTATAACACATGCCGCCCCCTTTTCCCCAATTGTCGGAATGACTTTAATCCTGCATAAGAGTTGGCGACAACATTTCTATAAAGTCTGTATAATAAAGATTCGATCTTCTCTTTGAGATTTAAACGGTCAGGAGCATTTCGGATAGCACCATTGAAAAGTCTAAAATTAAGGCTACTGAAAAACTTACAAATCAGCGCGATGTGAGATGCGGTGTATGCAAAACTGAAAACAATATCCGGCTTAACTTCCTGAATATATTTATAGGTCTTCACCACAGACTTAAAATTAAAATGTGCCTGATCTAAATTTTTATAGCCGTTCAATTTGTCTTTTATCGTGTTAAAGAAGGTGTTGTCATGCGATTTGAACAACAAATAGACCTCGTATTTCTCTCGCGAAAGATGTTCCATGATAACGTGCAACTGACGCTCCTTTCCTCCAAAGGCAAAACTACCGATAAGAAATAAAATCTTTGTCTTTTTCATTGTCATCAACGCGTCATCCATTCAGCCTATAAAGTAGAAATGATTTCATCTACCTATGCAAATAGCGTCTCTTCCACCAACTGACAAATGATATGACCGATAAGGATATGGCTTTCCTGGATGCGAGGGGTGTCTTTGCTTGGTACATTGAAAAGATAGTCACAGAAATCTTTCATCTTTCCTCCGGTCTCGCCGGTGAATGAAATAACTACTGCTCCTCGTTTTTTTGCTTCTTCTTGCGCTAACAAAATATTCTTTGAATTGCCTGAAGTGGATATTCCGATTAACACATCGCCCTTTCGCACATGCGCTTTCACTGCGCGCTGATAAACTTCATCGTACGAATAATCATTTGCTACAGCTGTAAGAAAAGAAGTGTTGACGTGAAAGGCTTCGGCAGGAAGCGGTTCGCGATCAGAATAAAAACGGCCCGTAAATTCAGCAGCAAGATGCTGCGCATCGGCAGCACTGCCTCCATTGCCGCACAGATACAGTCGGTTGCCGCTTTTGAATGCGGTAGAAATTAGTTTAGATACTTCTTCGATTCGATTTAACAAGATATTATCAGCAAGTATCTTGTTCTTGACTTCTACCGAAGCTGAAACGATGGCTTTAATTTTTTCTTGATGTTGCATCATATAGTCCATGTGGTTAATCCGTGTTGGGTAAAATTATATCTCATCACCTTACCGCCTAATTTATTTAGAGCGTCAATCACTTTGAACTTAGCATTGTAGGGGGCATAAAAAAACATAAAACCTCCTCCTCCGGCTCCCGATACTTTCCCTCCGGTGGCTCCCGCTTTCATCGCGGTGAGGTAAATCTGTTCGATGAATGGATTAGATATTCCCTCTGCCATAGCTTTCTTATGCTCCCAACTATCATGAAGTATCTTGCCGATTCCGTCTATATCACCTTTAAGAAGGGACTCTTTCATTTTCACCGACTGCTCTTTCAGGCTATTCATCGCTGCAATGGATTTTATATTTTTTCTTTACATTTTCCGATTGCTTGGCAATAATAGAAGAAGACAATCGGGAAGTTTCTGTAAAAAAAAGAATCAAGTTGTTCTCCAGTTCATGCAGCCATTTATCTTTCACACGCAGCGGATTGACAATTACCTTATCCTCTTTATAAAACTCCATATAGTTCACCCCGCCAAAGGTAGCGGCATATTGGTCTTGCTTCCCTCCGTGCATACCCAAATCTTCACGCTCTATTTTATAGGCAAGATGGGCAATGTCATATTCTCCAAGAGGCAGTTTTAACCACTCCACAAAGGCACCTAAAATTGCGACCACTAAAGTGGAAGATGAGCCAAGTCCGGAACCGGGAGGAGCATCTACGTAAGTAGCAAGTTCAAATGCCAATGGTTTTTTTACAAAATCTTTAATCACCCGGTTATATACACCGATTGCTAAATCCAGTTTACCGGTAACCGGTAACTCCTTTTTGGCATCCAGAATAAGTTCTTCGTTCCGGTCAATGGCTTTGATGTGAATCTTTTTGCCCGTCAGAGGCTTAATCGTAGCATAAGCATACATGCCGATCGTAATGTTTAGGATTGCTCCTCCGTATATATCGGAGTAGGGAGAAACATCGGTGCCGCCACCGGCTAATCCAAGTCGTAAGGGTGCTTTGCTGCGAATAATCATATTGGTTCTAAAACGGGCGCAATTTAATGATACACTTATGAATGAGAAGAATTGGCCTTTGCTACATCCAAAATTTTATTCAGCATCATGGCCCATGAATACTTTTTCTTTTCTTCTTTGATGTGATCGCGCATCACGAATTCACGATGATTCTGATAGAAATCAACGATGGCATCTGCAATAGCCTGAGGTTCCGGGGCTACCACATAGCCTACCTTTTTGTTTGGCACTATTTCGGGAAGTCCGCCGACATTTGTAACCAACATCGGACGATCGAAATGATAGCAGATTTGGGTAACACCGCTCTGTGTAGCATGCTTATAAGGCTGTACGACTAAGTCTGCCGCGCAGAAATAGTTTTTCACCTCATCATCGGGAATGAATTGTGTTTTCAAAACCAGCTTGTCTGCCAGGTTTAACTCAGCGATTAAATCGAGGTAATGTTTTGCGTTGGCATAAAATTCGCCTGCAATAATCAGCTTCATGTTTAATGAACGAACCCGCTCATCATTCATAGCATGTAACAACAAATCCAAACCCTTATAATCACGGATGAATCCGAAGAAGAGAATGTATTCAGTGTTTATTTCCAGCCCCAATCGTTCATAAGCTTCTGCTTTGTTTATGGCTTCGCCGAAATTGTCAAACAAAGGATGCGGAGATAAAACCTTCGGCTTTTCATTGTCGAATTGTTTCAAATCCTGCAAAACCGATTCGCTCATGGCTACAAAGCCATCCACAGAGTTTACAAAATACTTTGCCAGCGCCACATCCCCGATTCGTTTTTCGTGTGGAATAATATTATCGAGAATGGCCACTACTTTTGTTTTCTTGTTTTTCTTTACGATTCTAGAAATGGTTCCCAAACAAGGAGCCATAAAGGGCAACCAGAACTTTATAAGCAACAAGTCGGCATTCAGTTTTGCTATTTCTTTCCCTACGCTTATCCAGTTAAAAGGATTGATAGAGTTTACCTTGACATGAATATATAAATCATCGGGCGGCGGGGCATCGCTGTATTGTGATGTGCCGGGAAAAAGAAAGGACGGATACTGTAAGCTGAATGTGTAAATCTGAACGCTATGCCCCTGCTTGATAAACTCCCGAGCCAATCTTTCATTATAGGCAGCCAATCCCCCGCGAAGCGGATGCGCGCTTCCGAGAATGACTATTTTCATGAACGCAGATTCAATAGCTTGGCTATGTCGTATTGGTTTCGGTCATTAGAAGAACGGGAAACCAATTCACCCAGAAATCCGGCGACAAAAAGTTGTACGCCTACCACAATAGATAATAAACCGATGAAGAAGACCGGTCGCTCGGTCATCCGGTATTGCATAAAAGCGAACTTGGCAATAGTCAGATATAACACGATGCAAAAGCCGATGAAAAAACTCAGGAATCCCAGCCCACCGAAAATATGCATCGGTCGCTTGGCAAAGCGCGTCATGAAAGAAACAGACAGCAAGTCGAGGAATCCATAGAGAAAACGCTCCATGCCGAATTTTGTGATACCGAATTTGCGCGCCTGATGTTGTACGATTTTCTCTCCTATTTTGCTATAGCCCGATTTCTTGGCAAGGATGGGGATATAGCGGTGCATTTCCCCATATACTTCTATACTTTTCACCACTTCATTTTTATAGGCCTTCAAACCACAATTGAAATCGTGAAGATATATGCCGGAGACAGCACGAGCTGTCGCGTTAAAAAGTTTGGTGGGAAGCGTCTTTGTAATCGGGTCATAACGCTTTTGTTTCCAGCCGCTCACCAGATCGAAACCTTCATTAGTAATCATTTGATATAGGCCCGGAATTTCATCCGGCGAATCCTGCATATCGGCATCCATAGTGATCACTACATCGCCTTGCGCAGATTGAAACCCTATTTGAAGCGCGGCACTTTTTCCGTAGTTCTTCCGAAATCGAACTCCTTTAATATGGGGGGTTTGCGAAGCCAGCTCTTCAATCACCAACCACGACTTGTCGCGGCTGCCATCGTCCACCATGATAATTTCATAAGAATAGTTGTTCTCTTTCATCACTCGCTCTATCCAGGCGGTGAGTTCGGGAAGAGACTCTTCTTCGTTCAATAATGGGATGATAACAGAAATCTGCATGGATAAGAGGTTATGAGGAGGAGGTATCTGAATCCACCTCTGTTATTTCCGGGCTTGGTGCCCGCTTAATGAAAGCGGCGATGATTAAGCTCAGTATCAGCGCAATGCCCAGTGCAATGCCGTAGCCTTTTACGGTTTGCAAAATGGAGGGCTTGAATTGATTTTCGTCAAATCTTGCCATTGCCTTTTCCATTTCTTCATCGGAGGTGCCAAACTTTTCCATGGCTTTCTGGGTTGTAGTTTTCATCAATTGCGTCACCTCCTCCGGATATTTTGGTCAATCACGTTTGGAATCAGGTACCCCATGATGGCGCTTCCGGCAAAGGAAATGGCACAAATAAGCATTAACCCGACCAGTGCATCCTGAAAGGAAAGAATTCCTCCCCGGTCTTTCCGAAAAGCGAGTCCGCCTATGATGGGAATCAGCACCATAATCGCAAAGGAGAAAATCCCCACCGCAATCTGGGTATAAAACGAACTAAACAATTGGCGGTAAAACAAGTAGGAAACAAAACTGAAAATGCTCATTATCAAGGCACCGATAATGCCATAACGAATGGGAACTTTAAAATTTTCCATTTGGAGGTTTTAGTTGGTTTCTAATTGATTCTTGTGAATAATACCGATGACTTTCCCCGTAAATTCGGTGCCAACAAAGGGAGTGTTTTTTGATAAAGACCGAATATCCTTCGCTGCAAACTTCCATTTCTTATTAGGGTCGAACAGGGTCATATCTGCTTTGGCTCCTTCTTTAATCACCGGTACCGCCATACCCAACACTTTTCGCGGATTCGCAGTAAATAATTCTATCAACTTATCTATCCCCAATGGCTTGTTGAGTTGGGTGTTGGCAATGGCGTAACAAGTCTCCAGTCCAATCATTCCAAAATCTGCCTTGTCAAATTCCAATTTCTTGGATTCTTCATCCTGTGGCTGGTGAGCAGAAGTAATCGTATCAATCGTTCCATCCAAAATGCCTTTCACCAGTCCGGCTATATTTTCTGTTGCGCGCAAAGGCGGATTGATTTTCATATTCGTATCATAATCGCCCACTGCGCTATCGTCCAGTATCAAATGATGCGCATTTACCGAGGCGGTCACCTTCAGCTTTCTTTTCTTAGCGGCGCGAATCAAGTCCACCGATTTCTTTAAAGAAATATTCAGAAAATGAAGTTTCGATTCGGTGTATTCCAACAGATACAAATCGCGGCTCACGGCTACCTCTTCGGCCAGTGCAGGCATACCGGGCAGACCGAGGCGGGTACTCACCACGCCTTCATTCATCACCCCGTTGCCCGAAATACTTTTATCCTCCGGGTGAATCATGATTAAGCCATTAAAGGCTTTGACATATAACAAGGCGCGCTCCACCACGCCCGCCGCCGCGCCCGGCACCATCCCATCGCCGAAGGCCACCGCCCCGGCGCCGAACATATCATACATCTCGGCCAGGTCCTTGCCTTTGGCGTCCTGCGTCATGGCGCCAATCGGCCAAACACTCACCGCCTCGCCGGCAGATTTCTGCAACACATATTCTATCTGCGATTTAGATTGAATCACGGGGTTCGTGTTCGGCATACAGCAGATATGCGTATAGCCGCCCGCCGCCGCCGCGCGACATCCGCTTCGGATGGTCTCTTTATATTCAAAACCGGGGTCAGCTAAAAAAGTATTCAAATCCATCCAGCCGATGGACACATGCAGGTTATCGGCCTTCACTTCTTTGGCCTTAGAACTGCCCGCCAGTTTATGGCCAATCTTTTTAATCAAACCATCGCTGATCAGGATGTCTTTCACTTGATTATGAAAAGGGGATCCGGTGTCTATGATTCGTGCCGAACGGAGGAGAATTTCCATGTCTTGTTTTACCGGAGCCCAAAGATATTATTTTTTGAATGGGGCTTGGAGCCGGTCAAAATTTAGCAAGCCGGGCTGGCCCTACTGCTTCGCAAACTTGCTGGTTGCAATGATTTGGTTGTTGCGTTTGATATAGGTAATGTAGATGCCCGAAGGATAAGAAGTAACATTTAATCGCTGGAACCCGGAATACTTTGGTAGCTGTTGTTGAAGTACCGACTGTCCGAGTTCATTGATAATTTCCATTGCTACATCCCCTTGCTTACTCCAATCCGTAAACCCATAATCTATCGTTACTACATCTGTAGCCGGACTAGGGAAGACCTTTATCACCCTCTCCTTTGGAGAGGGGTCGGGGGTGAGGTCATTCCAAAGCGTATCGCATTCGCTCCCTACTTTTCTTCCTAAGCGGTAATTCGGAAAATTCGGAATACTGTTGCCTGCAAAAGTAGGAAGGGCTATGCTGTGTTGAGCGAAGTTGCATGAATCCCCTTTGGCATCGGGATTATTGATTACATGATAAACGGTTTCAGTATTACCGCAGTTGATATAGATTTTACCATCCGGTGCTATCTGCGGCTGTTTGAATATACTGCCAAATGGCGCTGCGTATCCGTCCCAAACTCCAACTGTATCTATGCTCGCAAAAACATTGGGCGCCGATAAATCGAACTGATATAGGTGCACCGAAACCGAAGCATACAGAAACCGGTTATTGGGGGAAAATGCAACTCCCACTCCGTACCAGCCGGAATCAACAAGAACCCGCAATGGCATATATTTTGCATTGCTTAATGTTCCGCTACATCTGTCGAAATCAAAAAGACTTATACCTCCTTTGACATTGAGGTAAACATATTTGCTTCCATCCGGAGAAAAGCAAGCCGCGGCCGCGTCAAAAAGTGGAACAGTTGCTGCCCCGCAGGTTAAATCCGGCAATACATGAGGACCACTACTGTCTATCAGTATCCGGTAATAGCAGTTACTTAATTGTTTTTGCACCAAAATCCACCAATCCCTCCCATTACCATGCTTGGTAGCAGATAAAGCAGTTCCTATACTATCCTTAAGTATAGTCTGATTTTTATTTATCACTTTTCCATGACCTACATTTTCGTCCATATCCAAATAAGTCAAAAGTAATCTTGCTCCAAAAGGGGCCTTATTCACATTGGAATCAACAAAGGAATGCAGTAAAAAATAAGAATTGTTCCTGCCATCCTGGAAAGCCAGCACCCCCTGAGCGTCGCGATAGCCATACTTTCTGATTGTAGTATCCCACTTATACTGAAGCCAGCCCGCATTTAAGCTGTCGCCGTTTTCAATGGTTTCATCTAAGGAGTTGGCTACATAGATTCCATTGGTATAAAAAAGAAGGTTCCCGCTGCTGTCACAGTAGCTCGTATTGGTAAAGTCAAAATTCATCCTAAGCGAATCCCGCCTCATCTCCATGGTTGATGAGTTGAAATCAAATATGGTGTTACCAAAATGAAATCCCAAAGTATCACCAAGATGGCTATTATAACCCATCAGCCATACATAATCATGCTTCTGCCCCTCCGCCATCAACAGCAACAGACAACAACCTATCGTCAGGGTCAAATACCTTATTCTTCTCATCGGTTTTATAAAGATATTTATTTTGATGGAGTGGTGGTGGTGGAATGAATCCAATAAAAAAAGCCACCCCTTGCGAGATGGCTTTTTTGGTTCATCCAGCTTTGACAAATTTAAAATTTGTCAAATCTCGGCACCTACCGCATCAACTCCAGTCCCGTCACGGTCACCAGCACGGGGTCGCTCCAAGACCCTACTTCATCTTGCTCGGGGCCCATGGTCAGGCGCACGATGTAGGCAAACTTTTGAGCTACGCCCGAATCAGGCGTATGCGGGTCTAAAAAATGACCCGATACCACATGGCCTATGAATTTGTAATTGGTTCCACCGGTATAATCCACCGCAATATTAGCGCCGTCGGCATGTTCCATATCCCACTTTAAATAAGCAT
This sequence comes from Bacteroidota bacterium, assembly GCA_016722375.1. Lineage (NCBI taxonomy): Bacteria > Pseudomonadati > Bacteroidota > Bacteroidota bacterium. The sequence goes on from JADKJG010000005.1 coordinate 285,604, forward strand.
GATTGTTTTTCAAAATTCCCTTCGGATTGGGCTGGGCCGTGTTATAATCCACCGTGATTTCCTCACCAATGATGCCAAGGTTTGCGCCAATCAATTCGGTATAAGCAGGGTGTGCCTTGATTTGCCCCACCACGGACGCCACCCTTTGAAATATTCCGGCGCCGGTTGCAGCATGTGGCGCTAAAATCGGAGGCGCGGGCACGTCCGACACCCCCAGCGCTCCTCCATCGCGAATGATGTCTTTGTAATCAATCAGCGTTTTCTGATAATCCTTAAAAGCAGGCATCAGCCCGATCAGAAAGCTGAAAAAAGTGCCATCGTCAAGCAGCGATGCCACCACGGAGGGGTCTATACCAAAGAGGGCGGCATAGGTGGGTAAGTTTAAATTGAAAGCAGTGAACCAGGTCACTTTGCCATCGTCGGTTGTTGGCAGATAAAACTTGTGTTTCATTGTTAAATTGGTTTATAAGTGAAGAAATGTGTTAGAAATAGGGGTAAAATCATCTTCTTCCTGCCGGAAAGAAGACTATTTACAGCAGAAAGAAGGTTCTTCTTGACAAGAAGAAGGCTATTCTTCCCGAAAAGAAGGTTCCGGACGCCGGGAATAAGGTTATTCCTCACGGAAAGAAGGTTCTTGACAGCAACAATAAGGCTCTGGAAGCGAAGAATAAGGCTATTCCCGTTGAAAAGAAGGCTTATGGAAGATAGTGCTTGCATGGCTGTCGTCTGATTTGCGGGGGCAAGAATCGGGACTCTTTCTAAACTATTCTTGCCCCACTGGCAAGTTTTTGTTAAAAATGATTTTCCTTTATTTTTGTGGATACTAACACCCCACCCATGAAGCAGTGTGAATCCATACACATGGTAGTGAACCTGATTGAGAAGCAGCGGAAGTCTAAATTCCCCAATAAACAGGACTTTGCTTATCACCTCAACATGCAGCCAAGCCGGTACAGCAGATTTATGAAAGGCAAAGCCGCGCCCACCATGCCGGAATTTCTGCAAATGTGTAAGGAGTTGGGGCTAGATGAAGGTTTGGTATTGAAAAATGCGCGGGAGGGAAGAGTGAAAAAATATTTATGGACTATGCCGATACCTCCTCAAAATGATTCTGGCCTTTTTGCATAACCCCGCTATATTATATCCGCGTCAATGGAATTATTTGCACCGGTTCATATTGGGGAAATTGAATTAGAGTTTTTTCTGTTTGCACTGACCTTAGTGGGCGTGGCGGTGTTTCATCACAAAACGATGAGCGTTGCGTTGGTAGGCTTGGCAGCTATCCCGCTTTTCCCTCATAAAGCTATTTTTGAAGATGCTTCTCCGAATCAAAGCCAAGCCCAATAGCAAGAAAGATGAAATCATCCGCGAAGCAGACGGCACGCTCAAAGTCAAAATAAAAGCTCCACCGGTAGAAGGCAAAGCGAATGAATATCTGATGAAATACCTTGCTGGAGTGCTGAGTCTGCCAAAATCAAAAATCAACCTTGATGAAGGGCGAAACCAATGCTTTTAAAACATTTCAAATTGAAGCAGAGGAAGTTTACGTGAACGACATCTTTTCAAAGTTTTAGCTCTTTCAGCACCCCGGAAATTTTCTGCATTTCATAACCCTTGTTGAGCAAGTGGCGCATCAACTTGGTTTTTGTTTCAGCTTTGGAAGATGATTTGATGCTCCTTAGTTTTTTTTCGGCAAGCAGTTTAATATGCTCAGTATAATCCTCTTCTACTATCTCGTCCAGATATTTTTTGATAAGCCCTGAATTCATCTGTTTTTGCAACAGCGCACTTTTCATTTTTGTTTTGCCCCACTTCTTTTTTGCATGAGCTTCGATAAATGATTTTACGTAGCGCTCTTCATTCAGAAAGTTTTCTTCTGTCAGGCGCTCTATGTAAGAACCAAAATCTTCTTTATCGGTTTTTAGCTTGAACAACTTGCCCCGGACATCCGCCGCACATCTCTCCTGATAGGCACAATAGGAAGTGAGCTTGTCATAAATGGTCCGGTCAAACATCTGTGCAAGTTAAGTAAGCGGTTAAATAGAAAATTTGTGCAGCGCTGTTTCTTATTTGGAGCGAAGAAAATCTAAGTAATACTTTCAATCTACTTTTCAAATATCTCCCAGCATAGGTCGCAAGACTATTTCTTCCACCACAGCGCTGTCGGAAAGATGAAAAGTATCCCAAATCACTTTTCCTATATCTTCTGCTTTCATAAATCGCGATTCGGGCAGCCCACTTCCCTTCCAGGAGTCGGTATAGACCGCACCGGAGATAATAGCGGTCACCTTAATATTGAATGGCTTCAGTTCCTCTCGCAGCGCTTTGGTCAGCCCCAACATCGCAAATTTTGAAATGCTGTAAGAACCTCCGTTGGGATAGGCTCCGATGCTTGCTACCGAACACATGGTGAAGATATGTCCGCGCTTTCTCTTAATCATCTCCGGCAAGAGCCAGCGAGAAAGATGATAGGCGCTATAAAGGTTGGTGGCCATCAGTTGCTCCAATACCCCTTCTTCCTCTTTATAGACCTGCCCGGGCAGAAAGATTCCCGCATTATTGACGATAATATCCACCGCACCAAATTGCTTCGTCACCCTATCTGAAAAATTTCTCAGATCCTCTTTCTTGCTGACATCACAAGGCTGGATAAAAACCGCTGATTTCTGCTCTCCGCTCTCCCCTCTCTGTTTTCCAATCTCCGCTTTCAGTTGCTCTAAATCCGCTCCATTTCTGGCACAAAGAGCTAGGTCAAAATTTTCTTGGGCAAATTTTTCGGCAACCGCCCTGCCTATTCCTTTAGTTGCTCCGGTAATGACAATTTTCTTATTCACGTTCTGACTGATTATAGGAACAAACTTAATCTTTAGAACCTGAATATCTCCGGCACCTTCCGTCATCACTTTCCTACCTTATTGCCTTTGTTATCTTCGCGACTCATTATTATGATAAAAGTTTTTGAAGATTTTGGGCGCTATCTCATTTTGATGAGGCAATGTTTTTCCTTGCCGGAAAAATCGTCCATGTACTGGAAAGAAGTATTCCGTCAAGCGACGGATATAGGCGTAGGTTCTTTGAGCATTATTGCCATTATCGCAACATTCTTGGGCGCAGTAACAGCCGTTCAGTTCTCATACCAACTGCGGAGTATCAGTTTAATTCCAATGTGGTGGATGGGATCTATCCTTCGGAAATCTATGATTATGGAGCTGGCACCGACTATTTCAGCCCTACTTTTGGCGGGCAAAGTGGGTTCAAACATTGCTTCGGAATTGGGCAGTATGAGAATCTCTGAACAAATTGATGCCTATGAAATTATGGGCGTAAATACACCGGCCTACTTAATCGGGCCTAAGATTCTCGCTGCTATTTTTGTCATTCCTATGTTGGTAGTGATCGCTGTATTTCTGGGCATTATAGGTGGTTATCTGGGTGGCGTGCTTGGCGGCTATTTTACACTGACAGAATATAAGCGTGGCTTACAAGATGCCTTTGTTATGAAAGACGTAAACATAATGCTGGTCAAGTCCATCATCTTCGCCTTCATCATTTCCTCTATTTCCTGTTTCAAGGGTTTTACCGTTAGCGGTGGTGCCATTGAAATTGGAAAAGCCTCTACCCAAGCGGTGGTATTGAGTAGTATCGTAATCATTGTTGCTAACTTCCTTATTGCCCTGTTGCTGTTGTGATTGAGATAAAAAACATTAAGAAGAGCTTCGGCGAAAATGAAGTAATCAAAGGAATCTCAGCGGTCTTTGAAACGGGCAAGTGCAACCTCATTATCGGCAAATCCGGTTCAGGCAAAACGGTTCTGGTCAAGTGCATGGTGGGTTTATATGAACCCAATGAAGGAGACATTTCTTATGATGGACGAAATCTGACAGAAATGGATTTTGCCATGCGCAAAACCATCCGTCGAGAAATAGGCATGCTCTTTCAGGGCACCGCTCTTTTTGATTCCCTCACGGTAGAAGAAAATATCCGGTTCCCGCTCGATATGTTTACCGACATGAAACCGATTGAAAAGAGAGAGCGCGTAGATTTTTGTCTCAAGCGCGTAGATATGTGGAGCAGTAACCATAAATATCCTGCTGAACTTTCGGGCGGCATGAAAAAACGAGTCGGTATCGCCCGGGCCATTGTGATGAATCCCAAATATCTTTTTTGTGATGAACCCAACTCCGGCTTAGACCCCAAAACAGCTATTGTAATTGATCAATTGATTCGCGAAATCACCCAAGAATTCAATATGACTACCATTATCAATACCCACGATATGAATTCAGTGATGGGTATCGGAGATAAGGTCTTCTTCATCAGCAAGGGCTTGAAAAAATGGGAAGGACCGAATACAGAGATTATGAAAATCACCGAAGGAGAATTATTTGATTTTATATTCGCCTCCGATTTTTTGAAAGATCTGCGCCTAAACGCTAAAATCTAATTATCTAAAATTTTATACCTCATGAGTGTCTTAGTCAACAAAAATTCCAAAATAGTAGTACAGGGTTTCACCGGCAAAGAAGGAACCTTTCATGCTACTCAAATGATAGAATACGGAACCAATGTAGTAGGTGGCGTAACCCCCGGCAAAGGCGGTGAAAAACATCTCGACAAGCCCGTTTTCAATACGGTGACAGATGCCCGCAAAGCTACGGGCTGCAACGTGTCCATCATTTTTGTTCCTCCGGCTTTTGCTGCCGATGCCATCATGGAGGCCGCCGAAGCAGGTGTCGAATTGATTGTTTGTATTACCGAAGGCATCCCCGTGCAGGATATGGTAAAAGTAAAATCATACCTCAGCGATAAAAAAACACGACTGGTGGGACCCAACTGTCCGGGCGTTATTACTCCCGAAGAAGTGAAAGTTGGAATCATGCCTGGCTTCGTCTTCAAAAAAGGGAAAGTAGGAATCGTTTCTAAGTCCGGAACATTAACCTATGAAGCAGCCGACCAAGTGGTAAAAGCCGGGCTGGGTATCTCCACCGCCATCGGCATTGGCGGAGATCCAATTATCGGAACCACGACAAAAGAAGCTGTAGAACTTTTCATGAACGACCCCGAAACCAATGGCATCATTATGATTGGAGAAATTGGTGGAAACCTTGAAGCCGAAGCCGCTCAATGGATAAAAATTAACGGCACCAAACCGGTAGTAGGATTCATTGCCGGACAAACCGCTCCGGCAGGAAGAAGAATGGGACACGCCGGAGCAATCATCGGAGGTAAAGACGATACCGCTGCCGCCAAAATGGCCATCATGCGTGAATGTGGGATTACCGTAGTTGACTCACCGGCTGCCATTGGTGAAACCATGGCCAAAGTGCTGAAAGGAAATCCGGCCAAAACCTAAGCTCAATCCTTTTTTCTTCGCAGCGCCAGCACAACGATGCCGGCGATTAAAAAAACCGATACAATAATCAGCCCCAAAGTGCCTGAGTCAGAATCTGCATCTACGTCATTCATATCCGTCGCAAACGACACAATCGGTTGAATGATGAGGAACATGACAAATCCTTTTTTCATAAAAGATAGCGGCTGTTAAACATCAAAAGCGCCAAGAATTCTTAGTATCCACATCATCCTTAGCGCCCTCGAGCTTTAAAACAATAAAAAACTATTTGCCCTTTGGAGAAAGCAACGACGGCTTCTCTACCGGTACCGACTTCTCAGGATCCGCCTTCACAACATCCCCCTTGATAGTGATCACCTTACTGTCTTCCTGAGCGTTGGAACTAATCGTGATCGTCTTCGTAAAAGGCCCTACACGACCCTGGGTGTTATAAGTAACCAAAACCGTTCCGTCCTTTCCGGGCAGAATCGGTTCCTTAGGCCAACTCGGCGTAGTACAACCACAAGAAGCACGCACATTACTCAAAAGCAAAGGTTCCTTACCCGTATTTGTAAACTTAAACTCATGAGTAGCCTGCGGCCCTCCGGCAACTCGCCAAACTCAAAACCATCCTCCTTAAAAATTATCCTCGGCGCATTCGGGTTGGCAGGCGCCACCTTCTTTTCATCCCCTCCAACCTGCTTCATCAAAGCATCGTGACTATGTCCATCGTGATCGTGGCCTTCATGTCCCACTGCCGCATTTGTAGCGGCTGGTGTGGCTTTCTTAGCTTCAGGAGCCTTAGTCTGCGCACGAACGCCAATCGTCAGCACCATAATGAAAATGAGGTAAACGTTTTTCATAACTATATTTTGAAAGTGAAGATACACCCTATCACAAAGAAAGTAAACCCCCGCACAAGAGATTGACAAAATTTAACGAGCAATAATGCGCTCATCAAATATTCCCAACCATTGTCTTCGGGTCCACCCATTCCTCGAATTGTTCGGCGGTGAGGTAGCCCAGTTCAATGGCGGTTTCTTTCAGAGTCTTGCCACTTTTGTGGGCCGTCTGTGCGATTTCGGCAGCTTTGTAATAGCCGATTTTGGTGTTCAGCGCCGTTACCAGCATCAACGAATTGTTGAGGTTCCTTTTAATGTTCTCTTCAATCGGTTTGATACCCATAGCGCATTTGTCGTTGAACGACACACACACATCGCCGATGAGGCGCGCAGAATGAAGGAAGTTATAAATCATCACCGGTTTAAAAACATTCAGTTCAAAGTGACCGGTTGCTCCACCGATGTTGATGGCTACATCGTTGCCCAACACCTGTGCTGCCACCATCGTCATCGCCTCACATTGCGTAGGGTTCACTTTCCCTGGCATGATAGAAGAGCCGGGTTCGTTATCGGGAATATACAACTCGCCGATGCCGCAGCGCGGGCCGGATGCCAGCAAGCGAATATCATTGGCGATCTTCATCATAGAACAAGCGACGGTTTTCAAGGCACCGTGTGTTTCTACAATAGCGTCATGCGCGGCGAGTGCTTCAAATTTATTTTCAGCAGTAACGAAAGGCAGCTTGGTGAGTTCAGCGATTTTATTTGCCACATTCACATCATAACCCGGTGGGGTATTAATGCCGGTACCGACTGCCGTGCCTCCCAAAGCCAGTTCGGCGAGATGGGGCAACGTATGCTCAATAGCTTTGATGCCGTGATTGAGTTGTGAAACATATCCGGATATTTCCTGACCCAGCGTCAGTGGGGTGGCATCCATCAAGTGTGTTCTTCCAATCTTCACCACACCCATAAACTCCTTGCTTTTCGCAGCGAGAGTATCTCTCAGTTTTCTAATTCCGGGGAGCGTGTTCTCCATTAGAATTTTGTACGCAGCAATGTGCATGGCCGTGGGAACGTATCGTTGGATGATTGTGATTTATTCACATCATCATTGGGATGTACCATCTTTTTTTCGTCCGTCAACTTCCCGCCGTTCAGCACGTGAGCGCGGTAAGCGACTACTTCGTTCACGTTCATATTGCTCTGCGTTCCCGAACCGGTCTGCCAAACCACCAGCGGAAACTGGTCGTCTAATTTTCCTGCGAGGATTTCATCGCAGACTTTACCAATGAGGTCGCAGGTTTCTTTAGATAATACCCCCGCTTCAAAGTTGGTGAGTGCTGCTCCTTTTTTCAAGTAAGCGAAGGCAGCGATAATTTCTTTGGGCATCCTGTTAATGTCTTGCGCAATCTTAAAGTTATCAATCGAGCGTTGTGTTTGTGCGCCCCAATAAACATTGGCGGGAACTTCCACTATTCCCATTGTGTCTTTTTCTTTTCTGAATTCCATATTTACCGATTATTTGGATTTATAATAATGACACAGATGCTACCATCAATTGCCCTTAAAAGCAGCTTTGCGTTTCTCTAAAAATGCGGTAGTACCTTCGGCAAAATCGTTCGTAGCCGCACACTGACCGAAAAACTCAATTTCTTTATCAAATCCGTCAATGCCGCTCTTGAAGTGTGCGTAAACACTTTGAATCACCTGCGCCACCGCAAAAGGAGCCATAGAGGTAATCTTAACTATCAAAGCCCGGCAGATTTCGAGCAACTCAACGGTTTGCACTACATCATTTACCAAGCCCAGTCGTTCAGCCGTGGTAGCGTCAATAGTGTCAGCCGTCATCAGCATTTCTAATGCTTTTCCTTTCCCAATCAGTTGAGTTAAACGTTGCGTACCCCCGTATCCCGGAATCAAGCCCAATTTCACTTCCGGCTGCCCAAACTTGGCATTTTCACTCGCGATACGCAGGTGACAAGCCATAGCCAGTTCGCAACCACCACCTAAGGCGAAACCATTCACGGCGGCAATAATGGGTTTACCGCTCATTTCAATCTTATTGAAAACATTATGACCCCTTCTGGCCAATGCTTTTCCCTGCTCTTCGTTCATCCCCTTGAATTCGGCAATGTCCGCACCGGCCACAAAAGATTTCGCTCCCTTGCCGGTGATAATGGCTCCTTTGATTTCCGGATTTGAATATACTTCATTCATGACCTCGTCCAGTTCGTTAATCACTGCTTTATTCAGGGCATTGAGTTTGTCTTCCCGATTAATCGTGATGACAAAAACACCATCAGATAGTTCTGTCAGGAGCGTAGTGTACTTATTCATGTAGCTAAAATTTGAGGTTGCAAATGTAAATAGCTGTGTGAAACAGCGAAATCTGTATTCAGATTATTTCATCAGAAGTTCCGGTGTTCTTTCACCCAAAGGTTGATGTATCCCGAAATGGTAGCAGTAGGCGTTCCGGGAGGAAACAGTTCACCGCAGCCCTGAGCTCTCAGTTGTTTCATGTCGTCATCGGGAATGATGCCGCCACCTGTAAGTAACACATCATTCATCCCTCTTTCCTTCATCAGGGCAAGCACTTTGGGGAAAATCGTATTGTGTGCTCCTGAAAGAATGCTGATGCCAATGACATCCACATCTTCCTGCAAAGCAGAGTTCACCACCATTTCAGGAGTTTGGCGCAAGCCGGTATAAATCACCTCCATGCCTGCGTCACGCAGAGAGGAAGCAATCACTTTAGCTCCGCGGTCATGACCGTCGAGTCCTACTTTTGCCACTAAGATTCTGATAGGTCTTTTCATGTATGCAGAATAAAAAACAGGACAGGAATAGTTTAATTTCTCCTGCCCTGTCCACTTATATTAATAGTCGTCGTCAGAACCACGGCTGCCGCCGCCGTAATCATCGTCGTCATTTTCTCCGAAGTCATCAAACCCTTCAAAGTCTTCCTCATCATAATCATCCTTGCTCGAAGCCTTTCGTCCTTTACCGGTTGAACGCTTTTCGATGATGTCATCAAATTCTTCCATTCCCTCCATGGACTGGATTTCATCAGCAGAAGGTTCAGCCTCCGTCTCTTCCTCACTGGCAACGACTAACTCGTCCTCTTCTTCTTCGTCATCATCCTCCTCTTTCTTTTTTGCTTTAGCGCCTTTCTTCTTTAGGGGTTTTTCTTCCTCCTCTTTTTTAGGTTTTTTACTTGGCATAGCTTTGCGATTTTTATTGTTTGATACGTTTTGCGATGTAAATTTAATAGTTCTCTATTTTGAATCACAATTTTTTTTCGAAAGGACTTAGCCCTGCAAAGAATCAAAATAGTCCAGAGACTTCTTTAAGCGATCTACAGAGCGCTCTTTCCCCAGCAGGTGCATCATATCAAACACCGGAGGCCCCTGCATGGTTCCCGCCAAAGCAAGACGCAGGATAGGCATCACTTCTCCCGCCTTCATCCCAATAGTTGCGATTGCCTCCTTCACCGTTTTCTCTATCGAAGCCACATCAAATTCCGGGACACTATCAATAGCCGAAACTATCTGATTAAATTTCTCGCGATTTGATTGGACATATTTCTTTTTCGCCGTTTCGGTGTCATATTCTTTGATGTCCTCAAAAAAATAATAGCCTATTTCCAACAGGTCATTGATAAAAGTGGCCCGCTCTTTCATCAGGCGGCAGAATTCTTTCACAAATTCTAAATCGAAGGGATAGCCTTTAGTAATCACCTGATCTTTGATGGCTAAGGCCAGTTCCTCATCCGGTTTGGCTTTCAGATATTGATGATTGAACCACTTTGCTTTTTCAAAATCAAAACGGGCACCGGCCTTGTGTACTTTCTCCAGCGAAAACAATTGAATCAATTCTTCTTTGTTCATCATTTCTTTATCTCCTCCCGGATTCCAGCCGAGCAGAGAAAGAAAATTGATAAAGGCTTCGGGAAAAAATCCGCGCTCGCGGTAACCGGTGGATGTTTCTTTGGTTGCGGGATCGGTCCAGTTCAGGGCAAAAGAAGGAAAGCCTAGGCGGTCGCCATCGCGCTTGCTCAGTTTTCCATTTCCATCCGGTTTCAAAATCAAAGAGAGATGCGCAAACTTCGGCATCGAATCTTCAATCTTCAAAGCACGATATAACAGCACATGCAGCGGCGCAGAACTCAGCCATTCTTCCCCGCGAATCACATGCGTAATCTCCATCAAATAATCATCTGCCACATTCGCCAAATGATAGGTGGGCATGCCATCGCTTTTGAACAAAACTTTATCGTCTAACTGTGAAGTATTAAAGGTCACCCAATCGCGGATTTCATCGTGAAACTTCACCTCTTCATTGCGCGGCATCATAAACCGGATGACATAAGGGTCTCCGTTTTTCAAGCGGCGTTCTGTTTCATCATGCGGCAGCGTGATTGAATTTTTCATGTATGCCCGCGTCACGGAATTATAGGACGGATTCGGAACGCCCTGTGCCTGCATGTTGGCGCGCATCTGTTCCAAATCTTCGGCGGTATCAAAAGCGTAATAGGCGTTGCCGCTGGCAATCAGTTTGTCGGCAAACTCGCGGTACAAATGCTTGCGCTCGCTCTGGCGATAAGGCGCATGAAGACCATCGCCAAAACCTACCCCTTCATTTGGCTCGATGCCGCACCACTTCAAGGACTCTATAATATACTGCTCGGCGCCGGGCACAAAACGGTTCTGGTCGGTGTCTTCAATCCGCAAAATAAAATCGCCGCCCTGTTGTTTTGCCAATAGGTAATTATACAAGGCCGTGCGGATGCCGCCCATGTGCAGCGGGCCGGTGGGGCTGGGTGCAAAACGCACTCTTACTTTTCTGTTCATCTTCTCCATAAAAATCGTGGGGAGCGAAATTAGTTTTTGTTGCTAAACGCTATACCATTAAGCCTTTTCAGGTTTTATAAATAAGGAAAGTCTTGACTAAGCTGTCCAAGTGCAAATCTCCAGACTTGCATTCATTAGTTCTTCCAAGTGGGATTCGCAACACGTGGAAGAGCGGGTCAGATAATAATCGTCCCCCCGTAGCGTCTCATTTTTCAATAAATATAAATGTAAAAAGGACTCTGTGCTATGTTTTTTGCTCTTTCATTTTCGCACAGTCCCGAAGCGGAGAATCTGCGGCGGAAGATAAAATCACTTTTTTTTAAAAAGCAGCTTCTCAGCTATCTTGCACACTTCTTGACAAGAAGTGCACACATTGCGTGCTATCTCGCGCTGATTTAGTGCGAATGTGTGCATGTTTAGCGAAGACATGCACACATCTTCACTAAACCTGCACACTTCTTGTCTAAACATGCACATGTTTAGTGCTAACCTGCCCACTTCTTGTCAAGAAGTGCACACATTCGCTTGCAATGTGCACGCATTCGCTGAAGATGTGTGCTGCTTTTGTAAAAAGCTGTTTTTCCCCCTTTATATCAGTGACGAATTGGCGAATTTGCTGCCAAATTGGCTGAAAATTCGTTTTCTATCCTCTTGTAAAAATTCGGTAGTTCACCCCACTTAAAAAACGTGGTAAATTCTTAAAGCGATTCTTTTTCCTTTGCGGCATGTTAGATGCCTTGCTTTTCACCAAAACCCCATCCCTACTCAGCGCGGTGTATCGGGAGTGTTTGTGGAAAGTAAAGACGAAAGAAAAAAATCTCTACCTCACCTTTGATGATGGACCGATACCGGAAATCACTCCTTTTGTTTTAGATGAATTGAAAAAGTGGAATGCGAAAGCAACGTTCTTTTGCATCGGGAAAAATGTGGCGGTACATCCTGAATTGTTTCAGCGGATAATAGATGAAGGACATACCATCGGCAATCACAGCTACGACCATTTGAATGGCTGGAATTATTCTGATAAAGAATATTTCGAGAGTATAGAAAAATGTAGTGAAACCCTTTCTGCCAACTGCGAACTGCCAACTGTCAACTTGTTCCGTCCTCCTTATGGAAAACTAAAACCTTCACAATATTGGTTTTTGAAGGGGCGATATAAGTTGGTGATGTGGGATGTGTTGAGTTTTGATTTTGATTTAACGATGGCGGAAGAAAAAGTGTTGTGGAATGTTTTGAAGAATGCCGAAGAAGGTTCCATCGTGGTATTTCACGACAGCCTGAAAGCGAAATCAAAGGTGGAGTTTGCGCTGCCGAAAGTGTTGGAGCATTTTGCCGCCAAAGGATTTAAGTTTGAAAAATTATGAGCCTGATTGATACCCATTGCCATTTATATCTCGAAGACTTTGATGCGGATTTGAAAACCGTAATCGAAAGAGCAGAACAAAACGGAGTTAATAAGATATTTCTCCCTGCAATAGATACAGGTACGCATGAAAGGCTATTGAAACTCTGCCAACTGTCAGCGGCTAACTGCCAACTCTTCCCCATGATGGGTTTGCATCCTTGCAGTGTGAAAGAAAATTTTGAAGAAGAATTAAAAGTAGTGGAACAATATCTCGACCGGGGAAAGTTTTATGCTATCGGCGAAATCGGTTTGGATTATTACTGGGATTTAAGTTTCAAGGAACAACAAATTATCGCTTTTGAAAGGCAGATAGAATGGTCGGTGAACAGAAACCTTCCCGTTGCGATTCATAGCCGCAACTCGACCGGAGATTGTATTGAAATCGTCCGAAAGTTTGGCGGAAAAGCCAAAGGAATTTTTCATTGTTTCGGAGGAACGCTGGAACAGGCGCGCGAAATTATTGATTTAGGAATGTACATGGGAATCGGCGGTGTGGTTACTTACAAGAAGACTGATTTAAGAGAAACACTACTTGAAGTTGGTTTGGATAATGTCGTTCTCGAAACCGATGCGCCTTACCTAACACCCGTTCCTCATCGGGGAAAACGAAATGAGCCAGCCCATATAAAACTCATTTGTGCCGCCATTGCCGATGCTCTTGGAAGGAGTTTTGAAGAGGTGGCAGAGATAACGACGAAGAATGCTTTGAAGGTTTTTCAATTGAATTGATAAATTCGCACCCCACTTTAGAGAGTTGTCCGAGTGGCTTAAGGAGCACGCTTGGAAAGCGTGTATACCGCAAGGTATCGAGGGTTCGAATCCCTCACTCTCTGCAAACACCCAGGAAAGATGCCAGAGCGGTTGAATGGGTCAGTCTCGAAAACTGTTGTACTCGTAAGGGTACCGAGGGTTCGAATCCCTCTCTTTCCGCAACCTACCTTTCTCTGAATTTTTACCTTTATTAAAATTCTTTTATGGCACACGAGGAAAAACATTTTGAAAGTCCTGATTTTGTAAAGGATATTGTCATTGGAATGGCCGATGGTCTCACCGTGCCTTTTGCCTTAGCCGCCGGACTAAGCGGGGCAGTAGATTCAAGCACTATTATTGTTACTGCGGGCATTGCAGAAATTGCGGCCGGAAGCATTGCCATGGGGTTGGGAGGATATTTGGCCGGAAAGACCGAAGTTGATCATTATGCTTCGGAAGAAGCCCGTGAATATTTAGAGATAGAAGAATATCCTGAAAAGGAAAAAGCAGAAGTGATGGAAGTGCTTCAGGAATTTGGAGTCACGGAAGCGTCCAGCCGAAGCATCACGGAGGAAATGGCCAAGGACAAAGACAAGTGGGTCAAGTTTATGATGCGGTTTGAATTAGGATTAGAAAAGCCGAACGAAAAGCGAGCAGCGCAGAGTGCTCGCAACATCGGATTGGCGTATATCGCTGGTGGGTTGGTCCCACTTGCCCCCTATTTTTTTGACAAGGATTCCACACAAGCACTTTATATATCGTTAGGGCTCACCCTGATTGCACTGTTTGTTTTCGGTTTTCTGAAAGCCAAAGCCATTGGACAGCCGCCGCTCAACGGAGCCGTTAAAACAACTTTAATCGGAGCGCTTGCCGCAGGTGCCGCATTTGGCTTGGCCAAACTTATTCAGGCTTAGCAAAATTTTATTTTTGCCGCTTAAGAAAAACGATATGAGCCATACAGACTTTAATCCAAACAACCCCGGTACTGCTGACAGTAATGTATTCGGACTACCATACAGTATGGATGAAGCCCAACTTATTTTGCTTCCCGTTCCTTGGGAGGCTACGGTGTCTTATGGAGCCGGAACCGTCAAAGGGCCTGAAGCCATCTTTGAAGCATCCAAACAGATTGACTTATTCCATCCGTTAGTTAAGGAGGTATGGAAAAAGAAGATAGCAATGGATGAGATTTCTACCAAGATGGGTAAGCTA